>CBDULU010000077.1:0-7832 GCA_965368155.1 uncultured Flavobacteriaceae bacterium | reverse complement strand
TGGGTCAGTTCACAAAATCAACAAGCACTTCGGTACGCATTTTAAAGCATATGACGAAATTAGCAAGTATAGCGATATAGAAGATTTTTCACCTGAAATGAAGGAAAAATTCAGGGAAATCTTTATGGTGTCCGAAGAAACAAATGAAGAAATTCAAAATTCATTTTCAATTGGAAAGGATGGTGTTTATGTGGTTTCAAATTACGCCCTTTATAAGTTTAGATTCAATGAAAACACGAAGAAAATAGAACTGGATCCCAAATGGGTAGATGCATTCGAACAGAACGAGTTGGTTTACAATAATGATCATCAGGTAAAACCAGGACAGTTGAATTCAGGCAGCGGCACTACCCCCACGCTAATGGACGATCGTTTTGTGGCTATTTGTGACAATGACTCAGGGCAGGTTAATTTGTGTATCTATTCTCAGGAAACCGGTCATTTGGTATCAAAACACAAGTTATTTGACAGTAAAGGCGCTGCGGTTGAAAACTCTGTAGTTGCCTATGGAAACAGTTATATAGTGGCCAATACTTTTGGTTATGAGGATCCCTTTAAAGACAACGATACCCCTGGAGGAATCATGCGTTTTGATTTTGATGAAACAACCGGAGTTTTTGAACAGGTTAAAGGCTGGCCAGAAAAGGGAATGTATGATTGTAAGACCGCAACGCCCAAGCTTTCAACACCAACAGGTATGATCTACGTATACAACAGGTCAGATAATGATTTTGACGGACACAAAGACTGGCAGGTAACAGCCATCGATTATAAAACAGGCTTACGCGTATTTTATATCAAACCTTATTTCGAAAAAGGGAATTTTAAAGATAACATCAGTTTTATTCTGAAATGGGGATCATTAGGGTCTCGTAACTACGACAGGAAAGTTTTCAATAACCTCTGGGGAACCTTTACCTTCGGACCAAATAACAGTTTGTATATTGGGGCTTACCGGGGTTTTGTAAGGATCTCCTCTAATAATTTATAAAGAGATTATTTAAGGATTCTGAGTCTTTCCAAAGCCACGCACATGCTGTGAAAATATTTCGAACACCCCTTCTCTGGACAATGGTGAATGGGAAGAGATGTGCCTAAAAGAAATCATCGCAGGTAATTTAGTAGTTCATTTGAAATAAATTGAATTTGCTTTTAGATGGAGAAACCCGGTGCTTGCACCGGGTTTATTGAATTTGAGTAAGCTTAGAGCTGGGGCAAGGCGATTACTGTGTGATTCCTTGATGTTTTCAACTGGAATCCATGCCCCAAAAACTGTCTTTAGGAAAAATTAGTTGACAGGTTTGATATTTGATGTTCAGCGTGAGGATTCAAGTAAAAACCGCTCATTTCCTTTTAGTCCCAGAACGAAAGCGTCATTATAGCCGTCTTTCTTCATTTTTTTCAAATGAGCAAGAGCTTCTTTATCAGATTTAAAAACTCCTGAATAAAAACGGTTAAACCCGTCCTCATAGCGATGGTTGAACAAACCCGCTGAATCTGTATAGGTACCGGTTTTTACATTTTCCTGGAAAGCCCCTATTTGCACTGTATACATGATATCGTTTTGATCAAAATCATAGGCTGCTCCCGTCATCTCAGCTCCATAGACCTCTTTGATGCGTTCAATTTCAGACAAGTTTTCAGCCTCTAAAAGAATTTCCATATCTTTTAAGATAGCCGTTTTTTCGGCCAGTATGGCTTCCGGATCTATAGCTTTATAGGCTGCGATATAATCTTCCTTTGAAGCAGTGGTTTCTATATCCAGTTTGATAGGAGTAGATGGTTCGTTATCAATTACCTTAGCGGCGAAAACATTCAGTTCCTCACCAGCAGTCTCAATGTCTGAGGCAAAATACAGCACATTACTCTCATCGATATATGGAGAAAGTTCACGTTCAGCAGTATTAATTTGTGAGCCTAGATTCTCAGGTTTTCCATAAGTTCCATTTTCTAACAGATCAACCATAAAAAGATCTGTTTTTCCTGTTGATTCAGGTCCGTCAGAAACAAAATAAAGTTTTGTATCGTCCCCGTTAAGGGCAGGATATCCGGTAGAATGACTTTTACCGTTAATAGGAAGCATCTCGAGGTTTACCCATTCACCAGTTTCAGTCACTTCCGCTTTAAACATTTGAAGATGTACTGATTTCTTGATCTTTATTGCTGCCTCATTCTCTTTATTGACCTTTATTTTTTTATTGGCACTAAAGAAAACCGTCTTTTGATCTTTCGTATAGGTGATCATATCTTCCTGAACGTCAAAATCAGCATCAGCAAGCAGCAGGTCATCCACTTCAAGCATATCAGCATCAGAAACATATACAGTATTTGATTCTGAAATTGGAACATCTTTGTTTTCCATTTTATCCGCTGTAAACGTATTACTTACATCAGCATATGACATATTAAAAACGTCATCATTTACGGCATAAACATCTTGTGAACTTTGGGCAAACATTCCGAATGGAACAACTGCCAGCATCATGGTCATTATTTTTTTCATTGATTTGTTTTTTAAAGAAATCATAGAGGGATTTGAATTCGGGTTAAGACAGTT
This sequence comes from uncultured Flavobacteriaceae bacterium, assembly GCA_965368155.1. GTDB lineage: Bacteria > Bacteroidota > Bacteroidia > Flavobacteriales > Flavobacteriaceae > Lutimonas. The sequence continues at coordinate 5,275 of CBDULU010000077.1, read as the reverse complement.
ACAACATAATAATTTATTTATACACCTGATTATCTGCTATTTATTAGTTATTAAGAAACTTATTAACGATTAACGGCCGGTATTTAGCTTTTAAAAGGGTAGGTTTTTGAGCTTTATTTACGCACTGATTTATCATCTATAGGAATTAAAAACTTCGAGACAACAGACTGAAAGATCTCATAGTGCTTTTGCATTAAAAAGACTATCTTATAGGTGAATTGTATTGATTCTGGAATAAAAAGTGTATTTAAAATTACTTAAAAAGAGTGTTTTTATTCCTGTAGGGAATTTTTGAAGTTATCGATTTGATAAAATAATCACTGTAGATTTCAGAAGCCATAATTAAATCTTACTAAAATTTTTGAAGTGGTAAATTATTGAAATCAACCCTTGAAAACCTTTTAGATTTTTTATAAAAATGTATCTTTAGTCGGAACGAACCCTTAATTATTGAGCATGCGAATAGGTATTATTATCGGAAGAATAGGAGGTGTTGATGGCGTAGCACTTGAAACTGAAAAGTGGATAGACATATTAAAAAAGTTGGGACATGAGGTGTTTATCATGTCTGGAGAATTTGAGTCTTGGATTATGGATTATGAACGCGATTATCTTTTTCCTGCCTTGTCTTTTTTTTCGGCTGAAGCCGAATGGGAACAAAGGAAAGCTTTTTTTGAACCTGATAAAGATCCGGAACCTTTGTTAGCTCATGTTGAGAAATGGTCAACTATGATTGAAGGAGTTTTACTTCAATGGGTTAACAATAAGAAAATTGATGTGATTCTTTCAGAAAACGCATCGGCATTACCTTGTCAACTATCTATGGGTATTGCGATTAAAAAATTGATTAAAAATACGGGCTTGCCAATTGTAACCCATGACCACGATTTTCATTGGGAACGGGGAGAGCGCTATATGTCTTCTCACCCCGAGATCAATCAATATGTAGATGATAATTTTCCATTGTTATTGCCCAATGTAAAACACGCTGTCATCAATACTTTTGGAGTTGAAACCTTTAAAAAAAGGTTTCATATTGATGCGACCCTGGTGCCCAATGTGATGGATTTTAATCGCGTTTATGGAGTTCCAACTCCCGAGAACCAATTTTTTCTGAAAGATGTGGGGGTAAAAAAAGGGGAGATTGCCTTGTTACAGGTGACGCGAATTGTAAGACGTAAGGGAATCGAAACGGCTATTTCATTGATCGATAAACTAAACGATAAAAAGTTGAAACTTGTGATCACGGGAAATAATCACGATGACGAAAATAAGGAGTATTTTAATGAATTGATAGACCAGATCCATAAATTGAACCTATCGAGACAGATCATTTTTGCTTCACATAAAGTATTGGACCACAAAGACCTATCAGACGTTTATGCCCATGGTAGGGCCTGTACATATTTTAGCACATATGAAGGTTTTGGAAATGCTTTTGTGGAAGGGGTGCTCGCCAAAAAGCCAATATTTGTGAATAATTACAAACCCGTATATATGCAGGATATCGGCAATAAGGGTTTTGAAACCGTGATGATAGAAGATAGCCATCTCACAAATGAAAAGGTCCAGCAAATGTCTGACATCATCTACGATCCAAAACGATGTAAAGAAATTGGTGAATTTAACTTCGAGCTTGGTAAAAAATATTTCTCCTATGACGTACTTGAGGAAAAATTGAATGCACTATTTACATTTTAAGAAATTAAACTATGATTGATAAAGGGAGTGAGAAAATGAATAAGGTATTACAGGAATTAAAAAATGAAAAAATAGATACATGGTTTGATCTAGGTTTGTTTATTGACAGATTTAAAGAAAAAAAATTTACGCCAGCTTTTAAAGGAAACGATAAGGCATTTGACTCCTATCTTCAAAAGGGGGGTGTCGCATTTATCACATTTTATTTTACCATAGATGGAATTACCGTAGAAACGGAAAAATATGCCAAGACCTTTAAAAATTTATACCCAGATATTCCTATTCATTTTATTGCTGGGGATATCAAACAGGAAGCAGATGAGTTGATTCCAAAAGATGCCTATAAAAAAGTGATTCCAGAAATGGAAGCTTTTGATGCCTGGCCGTTGTACAATGACTTCTTTAAAATTAGAATGGAACGTGGAAGCAAGGAGTACAATGAGCTGATTGGCAAGTTTTGGAAAGAAGTGTTGGTGCTGGTTGAAAAATTGGGAAACTATATTGAAGAAAATGACATTTCTTTACTTTATTTGATCAATGTGTGCTCAAATCCGGGCAATGTTTCTTTGGCCCTGGCTACGGTTTTAATTTCAGAATATTTAGGGCTTCCGGTCATTAATAACAACCATGATTTTTATTGGGAAGGAGGTAACAGAGAAGTCGAAATTAAAAAGAAAGGGCTGAAAAAAGGCCCTAGAGATTTCTTTTTTCACAACGCACATGTAGGGGAGTTTTTCTCGTTGATCGAAATGGTTTATCCATGGGAAAGTCGTTCCTGGATGAATGTCAACATCAATAAAATTCAACAAAATCACCTCATTGATATCAATGGTCATAATCCGGCAAATGTTGCTTTAATAGGAACAGCGGTTGATATCAAAACACACCAGATGAGTAAGCGCGATATTATAAAAGCGTTTATGCAGGTGTCTACTATTTTTGCCAATAAAAAGGATACCATTACCGTTCATACGGCGGCAAAACACACCAAAAGTGAGCGTTCTTTAAAACCCATATTGTTGGGCTATAAAACCATCCGAAAGTTTGATTTTGTCAATAACAATATAGTTTTCCTGCAGCCAACACGAGTCATTAGCAGAAAGTCCATTGAGCTTAATTTTAAACTCATCAAGCGTTTATTTTCTTATGATTCGTTTGCTGAGAAATTTCTGACCAATCCCCAACTAAAACTGTCTTTGATCGTTTCCGGACCCATCCCTCACGGGCAAAGAGATTATTATCAAGAACTAAAAAAAGATTTTAAAAATTTCTTAAAAGAACTTCCTGATGCATTCAAATCAAGAGTACTTCTTGGTTTTTTATTTAGTGAGTTCGATAAAAATGAATTTAAGAAAAAGTACAAAAAACCGTTAGACATTGAGCAATTATACGATGTAGCCTCTTTGATCTTATTGCCCAGTCAAACAGAGGGCAGGGGCTTACCCATTATCGAAGCCGCTGCCTGTGGAACACCTATATTTTGTAGACAATATGAACCCAGGGAGGTATATGATGAAGTTATTGGTCGTCATTTGGATGAGTCATTGCGCTTGAACGTTTTAGAATTTAAGGGATCTAAAATCCCAAAAAAATTGGCTGAAAGGATATGTGACCACGTGTTTTATCCTCAAAACAGGATGGTAGATGTAACGCATAACAGAAGTGTGATTAATAAGCGCTATAGCCTGGAATCTCTGCAAAAAAGCATGGAGTATATCCTAAAAAGAGTGCACTTACAACTGGGTGCCAATTCAATTGAAGTTGATCCGCAAGTTGTTGTTTTATTGAAAGAGTATAAAAAATCAGTAAATTTTTCCAATGAAGATCTCGATGCCATCCTCAATACAAACACCAGACATTATTTGCCGGGTTATGGACGCTTGTCATTTATGCTCTACCTGAAATCATTAATTGATCCAAGTTTTTTTAGGGTTGAAGAACAATTGATAAAGGGCAGAATAATGAGCTATGCCAGAAGGATGGAAAATGATATTCCGGAATTGGTAAATACGAATTTAGAACTCATTCATAAATATTACAATGCCATTGATGATATTTTTAAATATGTAGATGGAGAATTTTTGATAAGGCATGATCACGCGCTGGCATACAGACATAGAAATAAGAAATCGTATGCCTATCAGGCCTTTACTGCCCATGAAGTGACTGGTTTGGTCAATATGATATATAAAGATGTTTTTAAACCAAAGTATTTAGCTGATTTAACCTTGGCGCCTCAGTTTTTTGCCGATTGGGAATTGGCTTTATTTCAATTGACCAATAGTAAATATTTAGGCATTGACGACCGAAAAATATTGACAAAAAATTTAAAGAACAATGTGCCGAAAGGCTATTTCCCGGGTCGTTATATCAAACATGAGCTGGAGTATTTTGTATTACAACCAATTCGCGCCCAACTAAAACTCACCATACAAGAAGAGCTGACTGCTGAAATACTTGAGTCCAGAAGTAAGGGATTAGAGAAGGTTTATATTTTTATACATGAGCCGAGAATTACAAAATGGTTTTCAAGTGCCAATATCAAGGAGTATTTGGAGAGTGGAAAAGAGCCCGAATTAGGATTGCTATATAAAGCCGGAGTTGTACAAATAATTGAAACGAAACAATGGTCAGAAGGTGTTCATTTCCCTCAAATGGGCGCCAGGGCCATCAAGATTTTAAGAGAAATCAAAGAATCAAATGGCTTTATTATTACGAATGGAGAGTCGGCCGCCATGATGACTGACATTATAGAAATTGATCATTTCCATATAGGGAAGGTGTTGAATGAAATGACAGCCAAGATCATGGGAATTCCAAAAGGCAGCGGCTTTATTCAATTTGTACCTGCTGCTGTTCGCACAACCCTGGCCTATCCTACGCCTATTCAAACGGCCAAGGATTTTGAAACAGCATTAAAGAGCGATTTATATAAAGAAATTAGCAACAAGATTGGTGAAAAGGAATTGTTGCACATAATTTCCAAGGATGCTATTGAAAATGGAACACCAATAGAAAAGCTTTTAGCGCAATTAAAGAAGCAAATGGGAAAAAATAAGACGGTTGAAAAGGTGAAATCTTCATTTGCCGCGGGTGTATATCAAGATGGTTTTCCCTGGAACGGCGTATTGGCCGAAATTGATACCAAAGAACACAATTGGAAATTTGCCGCCCATATTGCCAATAAGGAACCAAAAAATGTACCTGGCTTAGTGAAGGAATATAAAAAGAAAAACAACAATTCGAATAAAATTGAGCTGGCTTGGAATGGGGGCTATATACTCAATCCTGAATTGGTAGGAAAGCTAGGTTTACCAGAAACCTATATTGGCTCTCCCTTAGGTTTATTGATCATGAAGAATAAGGTATTTTGTCCGCCACTTTTTAATAAGCCGGCTTTTATGATCTATAAAAATGGGGATGTCGATATCAGGAAGGTAAATAGCAAGGCAGGTTTTACGGTCATGGGAAAACAAAATAATCTTGTATTTCTGGCTGCCAATTATAATAAACACAGCAGTTCAGCACCCTGTTATTATGATTTGTCTTTTCCTGATGAAACAATTCCAGGCAA
>CBDULU010000076.1:0-7845 GCA_965368155.1 uncultured Flavobacteriaceae bacterium | reverse complement strand
CCAGAGATATCGGAAAGCATATCACCGTCAACTATATGATGGCCAAGGATTCTGTTAAGAACCGTATCAATGCCGAGTCAAAAGAAGGTATGAGTTTTACGGAATTTACTTACCAATTGGTACAAGGTTATGATTTTCTTCATTTATACAGCCATAAAAATTGCAGATTACAAATAGGAGGGAGTGACCAGTGGGGTAATATTACAACAGGTACTGAGTTGATTAGAAGGAAAGTACAGGGGAAAGCCTACGCTTTAACCAGCCCTTTGGTAACCAAGGCTGATGGGACTAAGTTTGGAAAAACCGAAGGAGGAAATATCTGGCTCGATACCAAAAGAACCTCTCCTTATAAATTTTACCAATACTGGCTTAACGCTTCAGATGTGGATGCCGAGAATTATATCAAGATTTTCACTTTCCTGGATCAGGATACCGTTGAAAAACTTATAGAAGAGCATAAAGAAGCGCCTCATTTAAGATTATTGCAAAAGAAAGTAGGTGAGGAGGTCACGGTGATGTGTCACGGAAAAGAAGCCTATGAAAATGCTGTAAAAGCGTCACAGATCTTATTTGGCAGATCGACTGCAGATGACCTGAAAACCCTTGATGAACAAACGTTTCTTGACGTTTTTGAAGGGGTGCCTCAAGCTGAAATTGAAAAAGTCGAATTAGAAAATGGTTTAGAGATTGTTGAGGCTTTGAACGAAAAATCGGGATTTTTAAAATCAAATGGAGAGGCGAGAAGAGCCTTAAAAGAAAACTCTATTTCTGTAAACAAGGAAAAAGTAAAAGATGACTTTGTTTTAGGGAGCAAAGACTTGATTGCAGATAAATTCGTCTTACTGCAAAGAGGAAAACGGAATTATTTTTTGTTGAAAGTGGTTTAAGGGAGCATTATTTTATTCTGGAATAGTTTCTTATCCGTTTTTCACTGCATTTTTAATTTAAGCCATTAACTATGGGAAGCCATCCTGTTAATCTAATGATTCGATTTCTACTTGAGCTGACAGCTCTCGCATCAGTAGGTTTATGGGGCTGGAAAAGTTTTGACGGTACACTTCAATACGTACTTGGTCTGGGCTTACCCATTTTGATGACTATTGTATGGGGAACCTTTGCCGTTCCTGATGATCCAAGTCGTTCTGGCAAAGCTCCAGTACCTGTATCAGGCCTGATTAGATTAGTAATTGAATTTATATTTTTTGCTTTGGCTGTTTGGGTATTATATGATTTGGAATATCTCAAATTGAGTTATGCTTTAGGTGGGCTTGTCCTGATACACTATATTGTTTCTTATGATAGGTTGCGGTGGTTGTTGGCTCAAAAGAATTAAGGGAATGACATAAATTAAAATGCCTCGTTAAACAACGAGGCATTTTTGGTTTTTAGCGCTCTGTAAGGTGGGTGAGCCCATAAGACCAAATACTATACATTTCTCTAAACCAAGACCCTACGGCATACCCTGCAGCATAAGAGCCTTTAGCAGGTTCAGCACCCCCTCTTATAACATGGATTTCCTCTTGATTTAAAACTTGTAGTCCGGTAATATCTAATTGAGTCATTTTATTATTTTTTTATTGTTTCTAATGATATAGATACCTGCAAAAAACAGGATTATGCATATAACACCATAATAAATGATGTTGATTGTTTTAGTAGTTGTCATCGAAAAGATAGAAAATTCTATTGCTGGATCTGTTAATATAGTATCAACAAGAAAGACAAAATTTAAAATTCCAACACTAAAAAAGACATAGGCAAGATTGATTATTGATCTCATTTTTAAATCAATTATATCAAGGGTTCATTCCCCATGAGTCCGTCATAAATTCCTCTGTAAAAACTTCCTACCGTCTTGTAGTACCATTCTACTGCCTCCTTGATAGGACCTCCTCCTTGAAGAGTAAGTAATTCATTATGATCAAGTTGGATACAGTTCATATTTGAAATATTTTCCATAACTATTATCTTGGATTATTCCAGCCTTGAAGAAACCAGTCTCCTACTTGGTCTAAGATTTTACCAACACTCACCGCGGTTGTTACTGCTCCCAAGACGACCAAGATGGGTAAGCCCCCTTTTATTTTTTTTGATTCTTCAGGAGCCAATTCATGCATCCCATAATATGTTACTTCTTTCATAAGTTTTAAAGTTTTTTTGACCCCTTTGAATGGAGTCTTGTTATACATTTATTCATTGCTCAAAATATGGTTACGTCTAACCAGCTACGTCTAGCTTTGTTTTGATATAGCTAAGATAATTGGGCTTACTGCACCTTCCTTGCAGTGAAAAAAGATAGTTTGAGAAAGATTGTCCGGCATAAATATTTGTCAGTTTTTCTCTGGCCATTACTTGTATAGAAATATTGATTGTCAGCTCAAAATCGAATTCATAATAGTAAGTTTTTGTGCGACGATTAAATTTTAATGGCGCATCAAATTCCTTGAGCTGTTCGAGTAAAAGATAAGTTTGTCTTACGCTAATATGTAATTTTTCTGATAGCTCAAAAGGAGTTCCTGTCGTTTCAAGTTTTATCAGTTGATGTGTTTTCCTAAGTCGTTCAAGTTGCTTTAAATTGTTCATTGCTTTTTATTTTAGTTATACAGATGTGTCATGAGCGTAATTTTCGGGAAATTGTTTGTTCCATAGATCTTGATAAGCACCTTTTTCAAGGATGAGCTTGTTGTGATGACCCGATTGAACAAGCGTTCCGTTTTTTAAAACCATAATTTTGTCAGCAATCGTTAAATTGAGCAATCTGTGAGAAATTAGAATAACGGTTTTATTTTTTTCCTTTAGGTCAATTATGGTTTTTTGAAGGGCTGCATCTGATTCACTGTCAAGTGAAGAAGTTGCTTCATCAAGTATCAACACCTCCGGATCCTGATACAAGGCCCGGGCAATGGCAACTCTTTGTTTTTGACCTCCAGAAAGTGTCGCTCCGTTTTCACCGAGGTAAGTATTAAAACCTTGAGGAAGTTTTTCAATGAAATCCATCATTTTCAATGAATTGCAAATATGAAGCACCTTTTCCATATCAATGTGAAGCTTTCCAAGTGCTATGTTTTCAATCAAGTTTCCATCAAAAAGATGAATTTGTTGGGGGACCACACTAATGATTCTTCTTAGGCTGTTTTTGCTGATGTATTTAATGTCTTGTTCATTAAGTAAAATATTTCCTTTTTTTAATAGGTATAAACCTTGAATTAAATGGATTAGTGTAGATTTTCCGGATCCACTTTCTCCCACAATCGCCGTTATCTCTCCCTTTTTAAAGCACAGATTTAAATTAGAGAAAACCACACCCTTGTTGTCGTAGCCGAAGGTTACCTCTTTAAACCTGATTTGCTCTAAGGTTGATTTATCAAAAGAGTAGCAATTTTCAGACACTTCAGTTTCAAGATCAAATACTTCAAAAAGTCTGTCAGATGCGATAAGGGCGTTTTGGATGGTTTTATTTGAGGAAATTAAGCCTGAAACCGGTGCGGTAAAATATCCGATAATGGCGTAAAAAGAGAAAAGTTCACCCGGAGTAAGCTCTTTTGCCAAAACATAGTATGAACCGATCCACAGCAGTAAAATAGTAAACAAACTTGATATTCCCTGGGTTGAAGATTGACTGAACACCTGATTAAGAGAGGATCGATATCCATTTTTCAACACCTTGATGAATCTGTACTCAGTTTTAGCATTCATATCGCTTTCTAGACCGAACAGTTTGATGGTGCTGATGGCATTTAGTGATTCAACAAGTTGACTTTCAAGATCAGCGGAGGATTCCATAATCTTGCGTTCAGTCTTTTTATTTAACTTATTGGTAATCATAAAGATGAGCAGATATACTGGTAAAATACCTATCATCAACAAACCCAATTTCCAATAGTAAGTGAACATCAAAAGGAAAGAGAAAATAACGATAAACAGGTTTACCATAAAAGTGAGGGCAGTGTTGTTGATGAACAATCTTATTTTGACAGCATCATTGATTCGTGACAAAATCTCTCCTACACGCATTTTATCAAAAAATTGCTGAGGTAGTTTTAGCAGATGCTTATAATATCCCAGTATTAATCTTGCATCTATTTCCTGCCCTGTTCTTATGAGAAATATATCCTTGAATACACTGAGAATGATTTGAATTACCAATAAGAATATCATAGATATACTCATGATATTCAGTAGTTTAAAGTTTTCATTAAGGAGAACGTGGTCAGTGATTTTCTGAATATAAATTGAAGTTGAAAATCCAAGGATCGTGTAAAAGAAGGAACCTATAAGCGATTGAAAAAGTATGAATTTATGTGGTTTTAATAAATGCCAAAATCGAAGAAATTGAGATATTTTTTCATTTCTGGCACTGAAGGATTCGTTGGGAAGCAGAATGACAAGAACTCCTGTCCATTGTTCAATAAAGCTATCGAGTGAGATTTGCTCAGTTTTTCCTGTTCCAGGATCCATAATCCTGATATGCTTTTGAGATACCTTGTAAATAACAACAAAATGATTTAGACGTCCGTCAATAACGGTATGAGCGATGGCAGGTATTGGGATTTTATAAAGACTAGTGACATCTCCTTTTACGCCCTTTGCATCAAAACCGAGTTTTTGAGCGCCTTCAAGTATTCCGAGAATATTTGTTCCGTCTTTGTCTGTTCCAATATATTGACGAATTTTTGATAGCGGCAAATAAAGCCTATAGAAAGCGGCAATAGAAGCGATACAGGCTGCCCCACAGTCTGTAATATCGTGTTGTTTAATGTTCAATCCAGACATTGTTCTTCTAACTAGGGTCATACCAGTCATCTAGTTTATCAAATAGCAATTGAAAAAGGGACCTGTTTTCAATGAAGAAAAGCGCTGTAAGGGTCATTCCTTTCTGAAAACTTCCATTGATTTTTTTATTTAAAAAAAGACCGGTTTCATTGATAGAACATAAAACTTTAAACATGGGGATATCGTTAACCTTACTGATGTCTTGATTGATTCTTACAATTTGACCTGTGGCAGTTCCCCATCGCGCATGATCAAATGCGTCTATTTGAAATTTTACGGGTTGGTTTTTCTTTATTTGACCAATATCGGATGGTGATACGTAACACTCAACCATCAGGTCGGTTTGCGGAGAAATTTCCGCAATAGCGGTTCCTGTATATAGAAAATTATTTCTATCAAATCCTTTGAACTCCTGAATGTTGCCAGTTGCAGGGGAAATAATATAATGTAAATCTTTATTTTTTTTTAACGATAACAATTTAGATTGAACTGCACGTAGATCAGATTTTTTTTGATGCAATTCATTTTGCCAAAGACTTGTTTGATTTTTCTTAAAATACAGAAGTTCGTTTCTGGATTTTTCCAGTTCATATGCTGATGTTTCAAATTCAATTTTGGCAATGACGCCTTTTTTATACAAGTGATTTTGCCGCTCAAACGAAGAGACGTGTCGGTGCCATTTTTCTTGAAGATCTTTAAGCTTTTGCTCGTATTGTTGAAATAGACTTTTACCTAATGTGGTTGATAAGGAATCAGATGGAACCATAAGGTCATGACACATCAGCTTTAAATCTTGAATATATAGTTTTAAAGTATCGGTTTGTTCTTCAATAAGCACCAACTCCTGTGAAATGGAAGAGTCATCTAATACCACAAGCGTGTCACCTTCTTTCACAGATGAATTTTCAACAATACGCACATCGTTGATCTTTCCATTGATCGGACTAGTGATAAGGTTTCGCGCTTTACTCGGCCTAATCATTCCAGGAGACGTAGTGTAAAGATCTATTTTGATGAAAGGTAAAGCAACTCCAATAAGGAGCAGTGAAATCAATAGGATCATATAGATTGCTTGACTCCTTTTTAGGAAATTATACCTGTATAATTCTGAAGTATAGTCTAGAATTTCTTTTGGGAAAATGGATTTCATGGTCGATAAAGGGTTTATGGATAAAAAACGATGCTCAAAATTCGTTTAAACCCCACTTAACAGTCTTGAAAACTCCTTAAAATAAGTCAGGATTCCCCATAAATTGTCCCATTCCAAAACTTCATAAAAAGGTTTATTAGACGTTGACTACTATTGCTTTTGGCATTTTTGACCCTATTTGACCCATTCACAAAGATTGAGTATCTTAGAATACTTTTTCAGTAAATCCAAACCCATGAAAAAATTCCTCGTTTTTTTAAGTCTATTTTGTTTTCTCGGGTTTGCAGATATGAACACTTATAAAACCAATACGAAAGCTTCTAACTTCATCGATAGTAATTTCGACTGGCTTCTTGGGACCTGGAAAAGAACCAATGGCGCAGAAGGTAGTCAAACGTATGAGCACTGGAAAAAAGTAAATGATACTGAATTAAGGGGCTCGGGATATACTTTAAAAGAGTCAGATACGATCTGGCAGGAATCCATCAGGTTAAGAAAATCAAATGATGTGTGGAACTATGAAGTATCACAAAAGGATGCTATGGAGCCGACTATTTTCAAAGTAACTAAAATTGAAATGACGAGTTTTACTTGTGAAAACCCAGACAATGAATTTCCGAAAAAGATTCGTTATACAAAGGTTGAAAGAGGCCTAAACGCAGTGATCTCTGGTGGTGGAAAAGTGATTTTATTTCAATTTACAAAAGCGGATTAGAAGTATCAAAAGTATGGAAACCACAAACCCTAAAACAAGATAAAAATGAAACCAAAAAATCAACTCAACCAATTCCTGTCTCTTTTATTGATATTAACCATGTATTATGCTCCCTATGCCCAGGATCGCAGGGAAGTTGGGAATATGATTTTAGAGGACGTTCCGGTCATTCCTGAAGAAATTACTTCCAGGATACAACAATATCAAAATACGAGATCTGCATCTTTTGCTGATTGGATGCCAGATGACCAAGGAATGTTGATATCTACCAGATTCGGAAATACCTCACAATTACATACAGTTAAGAATCCTGGCGGAGCAAGAAGTCAAATTTCATTTTTTAATGAACCCGTTTCTAATGGTTCTTTTTGCCCTTCTGAAGATTATAATGGATTCCTTTTTACAAAAGATATTGGCGGAAATGAATTTTCTCAGATCTACTGGTATGATATGAATACCAGAACTTCTGAAATGATCAGTGACGGTGAGTCCCGCAATTTTGGTATGATATGGTCAAATAAAGGTGATCAATTTGCTTTTACTTCTTCAAGAAGAAATGGTAAAGATTTTGATATTTATATTTCGGATATGAAGTCACCTAAAACAGCCCTTATAAAGGTTGATAGGGGGGGCGGATATTGGGTTGCAACAGACTGGTCTCCAGACGACAGTAAGTTGATCGTTATTCAATATTTGTCAAGTACCAAATCCAATTCCTTCATTTTGGACCTAAAAACAAAAGAACTGACCCAAATTAATGATGATGGTACAGAAGCAGTTTTCTTAGCCAATGGCTGGGATAGAACAGGAACAAAAATCTATGCTACAACAAATCTGGGAAAAGAATTCAATACCATGGTTCAGTACGATGTTCAAACGAAGAAAATAGAATACATTACCGATGATATTCCCTGGGATATTGAAGAAGGAGCTGTAAATAAGTCAAGAACAAAAGCTGCATTTACTGCCAATGAAAACGGTTTTAGCCAACTCTATTTAATGGACCTCGCTTCCAATAAATACAAAAAAGTTCCAAACCTACCTGTTGGTCAAATCTATTCTTTTCAGTTCCATCCCACAAAAGAGGAATTAGGAATGGTGTTAAATACAACGGAAACACCAGGAGACGTTTACTCCCTTGATCTTGATACAGGTAAAATAAAAAGGTGGACCACAAGTGAAGTAGGAGGACTTGATACCAGCTTAT
>CBDULU010000075.1:0-7920 GCA_965368155.1 uncultured Flavobacteriaceae bacterium | reverse complement strand
AAACATATTTCCTATGATTTTCAGCAAATATAATAGTATTACTATTAATTAACGATAGTATTACTATTATATTTTCAAATAGTACCATAGATTTTATCAATTTTTATATAAAAATACGTTTTACCATTGAAACGAAATGTTTAGTATAGGCTCAATTTTGATATTTAATTTCTTAAATAAATATGATCAATTGAAAATGAAGCCTCGCGATTTTTCATTGTCAAAATAACCGTATCTTATAGCTTTGAAAATTGAGTGAAAAGAATGTCCTTAAAACATGTCATTGTTGTTGGTGGGGGCCTGGCCGGATTGACCAGTGCGCTGCATTTGTCTCGTTTTGGGATACAGGTTACTCTCATAGAGAAAAACAGTTATCCCAGGCACAAAGTATGTGGAGAATACCTGTCAAATGAGGTGTTGCCATATCTTAGATCATTAGATTTCGATCCTTTTGATTTTGGAGCCAAAAAAATTGAGCATTTTGAATTAAGCGCTGTCAAGGGAAAACCTATCAGCGTAAAGCTGCCCCTTGGAGGGTTTAGTTTGAGTCGTTATGCCCTTGATCATGCACTATTGAAGCAAGCTATTTCTCAAGGCGTCAATTTTGTGAATGATTCCGTTTTGGATATCAAATATAAAGATGAGCGATTTCACCTGAACTTGAAGGAAACTGGAGATCTGCAAGGTACCTTTGTGATAGGATCCTTTGGCAAGCGATCTAATTTGGACCAGAAACTCAAACGGGGTTTTTTAAATTCCAAGGCACCGTATTTGGCTGTAAAGGAACATTATTCAGTTGATTATGCTGAAGATTTGGTTGGCCTTTATCATTTTTATGGCGGGTATTGCGGGGTGTCAAAAGTTGAGAGCAATCTCGTCAATATTTGCTTTATAGCCCAGTATGATGAGTTTAAAAAGTATAAAAACATCACAGACTTTAAGGAAAAGGTTATTTGTAAAAATAAAACTCTCGACGCTATTTTTAAAAATGGAACGAGTGCATTTGACAAACCTTTAAGCATTAGTCAGATATCATTTGCCTCTAAACCAGTTGTGGAACATCATATTTTGATGTGTGGAGATAGCGCCGGTATGATACACCCCTTATGTGGGAATGGTATGAGTATGGCAATTCAAGGAGCAAAAATGGCTTCAGAACTGATCATACAATATTTTGAACAAGGGTTGTCAAGGGCCCAAGTGGAAGAAATGTATAAGAAGCAATGGAATAAAGCCTTTAGGTTAAGAATAGAAACCGGGAGGTTGTTGGCCAGTCTGTTTACCATGAAATCGATGGCTTTATACGTGATGAATAGTGTAAAAAATTTTCCCGGACTCGTGAGGCGCATTATCAGTATGACTCATGGTAAATTAATTGAAAGTATATGATAGACACAACATTCAGGACCGATGAAAGAGAGATCATGGATGATTTTACATTAGAGGGAAAAGCTTTAAGAGATAATCTGGATATACTGTCAGGTATCAATAAATGGCTGGGCGGAAATCAAGTTAGCCTGGACGGAATTGAAAAACTGATCAAGAACCTACCTAAAGAAAAAGAGCTGGTTATTGTGGACCTGGGCTGCGGCAATGGAGATATGCTTAGAAGGGTTTCCAAATTGGGTAAAAAACTGGGCAACAAATTTAAATTAATAGGTATAGATGCCAATAAGGACAGCATTCAATATGCTACACTTTTATCTTTAGGATTTTCAAATATCACTTATGTTCAAATGAATATTTTCTCAGAAGAGTTTAAAGATTTAAAATATGATATTGCCCTTTCTACCCTTTTTCTGCATCATTTGAATGATAAAGAAATACTTGATAAACTGAGTCTGCTTAAACAACAGGCAAATTTAGGAATCGTGGTAAACGATCTTCATCGGAACAAATTGGCTTATTTCTTATTTAATATAATCAGCTTTTTTATTAACAATAAGATCATTAGAAATGATGGTTTGGTCTCAATTCGAAGAGGATTCAAAAAAGGTGAATTGGAATATTTTGCAAATCAATTACAAATAAAAAGTGATATTAGTTGGAAGTGGGCATTTAGGTATCAATGGATTATGAAAACAAACATATGAGTGTAAAAATTTTATCGGTAGCAAAGGCTTTACCAAAATATACAAGAAATACTTCGGAAATTATTCCTTTTTTACATCTTTGGCTCGAAGGACAGGAGGACCGTTTTAAAAGAAAGGTCATTAAATTATTTGAAAATGCCGGCGTAGACAGGAGGTATTCAATTATGGATGCAGACGAAGTATTTAATAAAACCTCCTTTGAGGAAAAAAATGAGATCTACGCGAGAGAGTCTATTATTCTGGCTGAGTCCTGTCTTAAAAAATCACTTGCGAAGTCTTCACTAAAGGCCACTGACATTGATTTTTTGATTACTGTGAGTTGCACGGGGATCATGATACCTTCTTTGGATGCCTATTTGATCAACAGATTGGGGATGAAACAGGATGTGGTCAGACTTCCGGTAACAGAAATGGGATGTGCTGCGGGAGTATCAGGTATAATTTATGCTAAAAACTTTCTACAAGCCAATCCTGGTAAAAGAGCGGCAGTTGTGGCGGTAGAATCGCCCACAGCAACCTTTCAAATAGAAGATTTTTCCATGGTTAATATCGTAAGTGCAGCTATTTTTGGTGACGGAGCAGCAAGTGTGATTCTATCATCTTGCCCTGAAGATAAGGGGCCAACAATTCTTGACGAAGCGATGTATCATTTTTATGATGCGGAACAAATGATGGGGTTTAAATTGAGAAACACAGGATTACAAATGATACTTGATAAGTCGGTTCCTGAAACTATATCAAATCATTTCCCTGCTATTGTACATCCTTTTCTTGAAAGAAATGGCATCAAAATTGAAGATGTTGATCATTTGATTTTCCATCCGGGAGGAAAGAAAATCGTGCAAACTGTAGAGGCATTATTTGGCTCTTTGGGTAAAAATATTGATGATACAAAAGATGTGCTCAAAATGTATGGGAATATGTCAAGTGTAACCGTATTATATGTACTTCAGCGATTTTTGGAAAGAGATATTAAAACAGGAGAAAAAGGGCTCATGCTGAGTTTTGGGCCGGGGTTTTCTGCGCAAAGAGTATTGTTGGAATGGTAAAGGAATTTGAAAATAACGATTGGGCCTTGATATTAGGAGGGTCCAGAGGTTTAGGTCTTGCTTCTGCAAAGAAACTGGCCAAACACGGTATGAATATTTGTATTGTTCATCGAGACAGAAAATCTGATATGCAGGAAATAGAAAAGCATTTTTCTGAGATTCGAAATTGTAAGGTAGCTTTTCTATCATTTAATCGAGATCTATTAAGACCCGAGCATAAAAGAGACATTTTAAATGAATTAAAAATCATCTTGGGAGAAACAGGAAAAGTGAAGTGCCTGCTTCACAGTGTGGCAAAAGGAAATTTAAAGCCCATGGTAGAAGAGGAGTCAAGCGGTTTGAGCCTGTTAGATTTTGAAATCACCATTCAGGCCATGGCGCTGAGTTTATATGATTGGTTTAAGACGCTGTTTGAGGAGCAATTTATGGCTAAGGATAGCAGGGTCATTAGTTTTACCAGTGAAGGAGGGAGGCGACCACTGAAAAATTATGCTGCGGTGTCAGCTGCAAAGGCAAGTTTGGAAGCCATAACAAGGAATATTGCGCTGGAATTCGCTCCCTTTGGGATAAGAGCCAATTGTATTCAAGCTGGAGTTACGGATACCTTGTCTCTTAGAATGATACCAGGTAGTGATCAGATCAAAAATCATGCGGTAAGGAGAAATCCATTTGCTAGATTGACCCAGAAAGAGGATGTTGCGAATGCAGTTTATTTATTATGTAAAAAGGAAGCCTCTTGGATCAATGGCTGTATAATTCCAGTGGATGGGGGTGAACATTTAAGTTAGTATGAAGTCAGATGAAATCATAAAATATTTGCCTTATCAGCCGCCTTTTTTATTCGTGGATGAGTTAACGGAAATTTCAGAAAACGGAATTACCGGTAGCTATACCTTTCCAGGTGATAGCTTCTTTTATAAGGGCCATTTTAAAGATCATCCCGTTACTCCGGGGGTTATATTGACGGAGGTCATGGCGCAAATAGGTGTGGTTTGTTTGGGAATTTTTTTATTTCCAGATGATCTTCAACATAAGGCACCAAAAATAGCTTTGACATCACATAACATCGATTTTTTCCATCCGGTATATCCTAAAGAAAAAATAACGGTAATATCAGAAAAGCAGTATTTTAGATTTAATAAGTTAAAGTGTAAGGTGCGTGCCGAAAATGAAAAGGGCCAATTGGTTTGCAGGGGTGAAATCGCGGGTATGTTAACATAAAAACATGAAAAAAAGAGTTGTCATTACCGGGCTTGGAGTAGTATCACCTAATGGGGTAGGTATTCCTGATTTTCTAAAATCCCTGCAGCAGGGAGTTTCCGGTATTCAGTATTTCCAGCAACTCAAGAACCAGGGTTTTTCGTGTTGTATTGGAGGAATCCCTGAAGTTTCCGATGAGCTAAAAGCTACCTATTTGACACCTTTACAACTCAAGAATTTTAATAGTTCCGGAATTTTGTATGGTTGTATGGCCGGAATGGATGCCTGGAAAGATGCTGGTCTTAAAATTGACGATGAAGGAGCAGTAGATTATGATACGGGTATTATTTTTGGAACTGGACAATCAGGAGTTGATAAATTCAGAGAAGCTATTTATAAATTGGATGAGGGGCAGGTAAGACGTTTGGGGAGTAACACTGTTGCCCAAACCATGTCAAGCGGTATTAGCGCTTACTTAGGAGGTATTCTGGGATGCGGTAATCAGGTGAGCACCAATTCATCAGCCTGTACGACAGGAACAGAGGCTATCCTGTTGGGTGCTGAACGTATTCAAAACGGCAAGGCCAAAAGAATGCTGGTAGGCAGCTGCAGTGATCACGGCACCTATATCTGGGGGGGGTTTGATGCGATGAGGGTGATGACGTATAAGCATAACGATAGCCCTGAGAAAGGATCCAGACCTATGAGCGCATCAGCTTCAGGATTTGTCCCAGGATCAGGAGCCGGAGCTTTGTTGCTGGAGGATCTGGATAGCGCCAAAGCAAGAGGGGCCTTTATATACGCAGAAATCCTTGGTGGGCATTTAAATTCAGGAGGTCAACGAAATGGAGGGACTATGACGGCTCCTAATTCTATTGGTGTTCAAAAATGTATTAAATCCGCTGTAGCGGATGCCGGTATACTGGCTAGTGAAATAGATACGATCAACGGACACCTTACAGCAACTTCAAAGGATGCCTTGGAAATAAAAAATTGGAAAAATGCATTGGGTCTTTCAACAAATAGTTTCCCAGTGATCAATTCCCTTAAATCCATGACAGGACATTGTCTGGCAGCAGCCGGCAGTATAGAATGTGTTGCCTCAGTATTACAAATTGAGCACGATTTTATTTTTCCTTCGATCAATTGTGAAGATCTCCATCCTGAAATTAAGGAAGAAATTGGAGATTTGTCAATTCCGCATCAAGTGAGAGAACAAAAAGTAACTACAGTGATCAAGGCCAGCTTCGGGTTTGGAGATGTGAATGCCTGTATCATTTTTAGAAAATTTAAAGATTAAAAAATGGAAAAAGAAATATTAATTGAAAAATTAAAAGAGATCGTAAAGCCCTATGTTCAGGATCAAGTTGCTTTTGAACAACTCACTGAGGATACGGATTTCATCAATGATCTAAAAGTGAATTCAGCGAATCTGATTGATATTGTGCTCGACGTGGAGGATGTATTTGATATTGAAATAGACAATGAGTCTATGGAACAAATGTTGAATGTTCAAAAGGCCATTGAAATCATTCGGACCAAAATGAAATGATATTTTAAGTTATGATTGGTAACGATATTGTTGATTTAAAATTAGCTGAAAAGCAGAGCAATTGGAGGCGCAGAGGATTTCTGGAAAAGGTATTTTCTCCAGATGAGCGAGGCATGATCTTTAACACAGCAGAGCCTGATTTAATGGTATGGAAACTCTGGTCGATGAAAGAAAGTGCCTACAAAGCCAGGCTAAGAGTTCAGAAACGAATCCAATTAAACCCTAAAGATTTTAACTGCCATATGCTCACTGAACGGATGGGAATGGTCAATTGTGCGAATCAAATATATCATACCACATCAGAGATAAACGAAGATTATGTGCATACAGAGGCCTTTGAAGGGGGAATTAATGCCAGGCTTTTATCTAAAGTAATTACGATAAATCAAAGCGGCTTATGCTCAAAGCCTTTATATAATGCGGCGATTTCATCCGTAGAAATTAGTATGAACTGTGATAAGAATGAAGTGGTGATAAAGAAGAATAGTCTTGGAATACCTGAGTTATATAGGATGGGTAAAAAAATGCTTGTTTTATGCTCTCTGAGCCATCACGGTCGTTATGGGTCTTATCTGATCAGTAATTACCAGAAAAATATTGAGTATAGCATATAAAATGAACGCATATGAGAATCGCTTCAATTGACATTTTAAGAGCCTTAACCATGCTTTTGATGATATGGGTCAATGATTTCTGGACTTTAAAAGAAGTGCCCAAATGGTTGACCCATGCTTCGGCAACTGAAGATTATATGGGATTTTCAGATATTATCTTTCCTTTGTTCTTGTTTATTGTCGGCCTAAGCATACCATTTGCGATAAAGAATCGCTTAGATAAAGGTGATAGTCGAAATACGATTGCAAAGCATATATTGATCAGATCCTTGTCGCTCTTATTGATTGGCTTGTATATGGTGAATTGGGAAACGGCTTTTAGTGAAGGAATCCCAGGTGGAAAGAGCCTTTGGGGTTTATTGATGGCCTTGGCGGTAGTACTCATATGGATGAATTGGAAAAGAAGCCCGGTGCCGAAAAAATGGCATCTGCCAATGCAAGTTGTTGGTTTTTGTATTTTGATCTACCTGGGCGTCATCTATAAAGGCGGAAGCAATGGCGAATTATGGTTTACCACACAATGGTGGGGTATCCTGGGACTCATAGGTTGGGCCTACCTTTTTAATGCTCTTGTTTATCTGTATAGCAAAGGAAACTTGTGGTTCATGCTCTTTGTTTGGTTAGGACTGAACCTACTTGCTGTTCTTAATTTTTCGGACTTCGCTATAGAAGGTCAAGGTTATTTGGGCTTGCTATCAACCCTATATACAGGAACCATTCCGGCTTTTACCACTGCTGGTATTTTAGCAACGTTACTATTTATGAAAATGCCAAAGGAAAAGTCAAATTATGTTTTATGGATACTTTTGATCTTGGGAATTGAAAATATTTTCTATGGCCTGGTAACAAGACAATTTTGGGGAATTTCTAAGATTCAGGGAACACCATCATGGCTGGCGATCTGTACAGGTATTGGATTCATACTGTTTATGGTTTTTTATTATATCGCCGATATCAAAAAGCAAGTATCCTGGGCAAAATTTATTGCACCTGCCGGAACGGCCACGCTCACCTGCTATATGCTTCCGTATTTTATTTATCCTATGAGAGATATTTCTGGAATTCATCTTTCAGATTTAATGACCACTTCATGGATAGGCCTAATGATGTCATTCCTGTTTTCTCTTCTGGTAGTTGGTTTAACCGGTATTTTTGAAAAAAAAGGCTTCACATTGAAACTGTAAAACCCGATCAATTCTAAAATTCCGGAATTCCTTATCTTTATAAGATCATGCTTGGCACTTATAGCTTTGCTTTTATTGATTTATATTCATTTTACCATGGACAATCGAAGATCCTTCCTCAAAAAATCTGGTTTGCTAATAGCAGCCAGTACTGTTTCTTTTCCTCAATTACTATTTGCCCAACCTAAAAAGAAGTTGGGAGTGGCGCTTGTAGGTTTAGGGTATTAT
>CBDULU010000074.1:0-7963 GCA_965368155.1 uncultured Flavobacteriaceae bacterium | reverse complement strand
AGTAACAACTGGTCTAAGCTTGGTATCAATGTTAATCTGATTTTAAATTTTTTAAGACTTAAGCCAATTAAGAAAACCGCCATAAAGCTCAGTACCAAAATTTCTTTTGCGATGGAAGCAAATCCGACACCTTTGATCATGATATTTCTTGTTGCCGAAATATACCATTTGGCTGGTATCACCTGAGCGATCCCTTGCAGAATAAGCGGCATATTTTCAATGGGAAACATCAATCCTGATAGCATAATCACCGGAAACATTAATCCCATGACCGAAAAAAGCAATGCTGCTATTTGCGTATCCACCACTGAAGAAATCAGCAATCCTAAAGCAAGAGAAACAAAAATAAATATCACGGAGACAAAAATCAACAAGAGCAGACTTCCCACTATGGGCACGTCCAATACAAAAACAGCAAGACAGAGCACGGTAGCAAAATTGATCAGCGAAAGCGTGAAATAAGGTACGACCTTGGCCAGTATGATCAGTAAGGGCGGCATCGGAGAAACCAGGATCACCTCCATGGTTCCCAGTTCCTTTTCCCTTGCGATCGAAATCGAACTCATCATGGCACAGATCAACATCAGGATCATTCCCATGACTCCGGGAACCGTGCTATAAGCTCCTTCAAGTGTGGGATTGTACAATAGTTTGACTTCTGTATGTATCTGATAAGGAATTTCCCTGCCTTGATTCAGGTCACTTATATATTCCCTGATAATTCCTGAAGCATAATTGGTCAATGTGGAGGCAGTATTCGGATCAGTCCCATCTGAAATAAGCAGGACCTGAGCCTCTCCTGTTTGTAAAAGGTTTTGGTAAAATTTTTCGCTAAAGACGACTACAAACCCTGTCCTGCCCTCCTTAAAAACCGTTTCAATGTCATAAGGATCGCTAAGGTATTCTTCCAGGGTAAAATACTCACTGATCTGAAGTTTATTGACAATGGCCTGAGTGCTGATATCTTTGGAAGGATCAAAAACAGCAAAGCGCGTATTCTTGATCTCTGTAGTTATTCCATAACCAAACAAAAGGATCATGAGTACCGGAAGCAATAACAACACAATGGTTGTCCATCTATCGCGAAATATGTGATAGAACTCTTTTTGCGTAAAAACAAGGAATTGCTTCATAGTTTTAGGTTGATTCCTTAGCTCTTGCCAGTTTTTTAAATACTTCATCCATATCACTGGCCTTGTATTGCAGTTTTAAATTCTTTGGGCTGTCAAGCGCCTCAATTCTTCCGTCCACCATAATGGATACCCGATCACAGTATTCTGCTTCATCCATATAATGCGTGGTCACAAATACGGTGATACCCGAGTCTGCCGCTTCATAGATCATCTCCCAGAATTGCCGTCTGGCGATGGGGTCAACCCCGCCTGTTGGTTCATCCAGAAATACAATTCTTGGCTTGTGAAATATGGCTGCCGAAAAAGCCAGTTTTTGTTTCCAACCCAAGGGAAGGGATTTTACCATGGTATTTTTTTCATCTTCGAATCCGAGGCGTTTAAGGAGTGCATCAATATTCTTATTGATCTCTTTCTCCGGCATTCCATAAATACCGGCATACAGCCTCAAATTCTCCCAGACTTTCAGATCATCATAAAGTGCGAATTTCTGACTCATATAACCAATTCGTTTTTTGATCATTTCGGATTCCTTTTTGATGTCAAAACCCGCCACTTTTCCTGAGCCTGAACTCGGATGGATCAAACCACACAGCATTCTCATTGCCGTGGTCTTACCCGCTCCATTGGCCCCTAAAAAACCAAAGATCTCTCCCTTTTCAACCTCAAAGCTTATCCTGTCAACAGCTGTAAAGCTCCCGAATTTTTTGGTCAGATCTTTTGTAGAAATTACTTTCATCTTTAGTGTATGAGTTCCATAAAACAATCTTCAATGCTTGCTTTAACAGCTACTATTTCTATGGCTGTATGCTGCTTCCCTTCCAGATAAGATTTTAGATCCTCCTGCCGAAAAGATGATCCATCTTTTTGTGAATCCTTTCTTATGGTGACATGATGACTATCCCCAAAAGCATGAGAGGCAAGCACATGTTCATTTGACCTGAGGTCTTTTAACAACCTGAACATGTCATCTCCTCGAACGGCCCATAAAATCTGATCATAGCTCGCCTTGATCTGATCAGGCGTATCGATCTTTAGAAAGCTGCCATCCTGAATCAAAGCGATCCGGTCACACATATTGGCTTCATCCATATAGGGCGTTGAAACAAGAATGGTCACCCCCTTATGCTTTAATTCTTTCAGCACATCCCATAATTCCTTTCGGGAAACCGGATCAACCCCTGTGGTAGGTTCATCTAAGAAGAGTACAACCGGCTCATGTATCAAGGCACAACTCAGCGCCAGCTTTTGCTTCATCCCACCTGATAAGGCACCAGCCTTTCTGTCTTTAAACGGTTCTATCTGACTGTAAATAGCTTCCACCAGGTGATAGTTTTCCTTAATGGTAGTACCAAACAAGGTGGCAAAAATATGGAGGTTCTCTTCTACAGTCAAGTCCTGATATAGCGAAAATCTGCCCGGCATATAGCCTACCTTGCGTCTGATCTTCTTATACTCGGTAATCACGTCATTGCCATCAACAACGGCTGTACCAGAATCTGCCAGCAAAAGGGTTGTCAAAATCCTGAACAGGGAAGTTTTACCTGCGCCATCTGGCCCGATGATGCCAAAGATCTCTCCTTTATCAACCTCAAAACTAATTCCTTTTAAAGCCTGGACTCCCTTGTAGCTTTTTGTGATATTATTGACTGAAACTAATTTCATTCAGCCACCCATTTAAGCGCCGCGTACATCCCGATCTTAATGAAGCCGTCATTCTCCACAGCTACTTTGACTGCATAGACCAAGTTGGCCCTTTCGTCTTGTGTCTGAATGGTTTTTGGTGTAAACTCTGACTTGTCTGAAATCCAGCTGATCACCCCTTCATATTGTTTTGATTCACTTACCCCGAACTCAGAAATCACCTCCACCTTTTGATTGAGGCTTATGTTTTTTAGTTGTTCAGCCGTCACATAGGCCTTTAAAATCATGCGATCCATATTGGCCACTTTAAACAAGGGCTTGCTTGTATTTACAAACTCTCCGGGCTCTGTGTATTTCACCAAAACTGTACCTTCGATAGGGCTATGGATCTCACATCGAGAAATTTGATCATTCAACTGATCGATCTGTACCTCCATGGCATTGTACTGGGCATCAATTGCACTTACACTTGATCCCAAACTTTTCTTTTGGGCCTTTAACCGAGCCTTGAGAACATCCAGCTGAGACTGAATATCATCCAATTGTTTTTGGGTTGCCACATCTCCTTCGAGCAGCTTTTGGGTTCTTTTCTTTTCAAACTCCAGCTTGTCAATTTCTCTTTCTATGGCGCCAATCTGAGAAGGTACATCTGGTTTACTAGCCTGCAAAGACAATTGATTTGCTCTTAGCTGTAGCTTCTTTAGGGACAATTGTACCGTATCGATCTGCCCTACAATCGTCTCCAATTTTAGCTGTTGCCCCTCATGTATATCAAAACTCAGTAATTTCCCTGTGGCTTCGGCCGATACGATCACCTCAACAGCTTCAAAAACTCCTGTTGCCTGGTTGGACCTGTCTTCTGAATTGCAGGAGATCAACAAAATGGAGCAACTTAAGATCAAAATATATACGTTTCTCATGTGTATTTTTATAAAGGATTAGCTCCCTGATTTATATTTATACTGATATTGTTTTTGCAAGTATTGAATTTCCTGCATGATCAATTTTTGTTTGGCCAGGTTTTCTTCATTGGTCTTGTCGAGCAATTGCGTCATGGTAGCCACGCCATTTTCATACTTCACTTCATAGGCCTTTTTGATGCGTTCCTTGATCAGGGCAATTTCCTTGGTTTTCTGAATGAGCTCCTCATACTTTTGCAATTCCACCTGGGTCTGGTTCAATTGGAGATTGGTATTGAACAAAAAGGTCTCCTCCTGGTTTTGAACTCGCTTCAGCCCCAGTTCATCAAGTTTTTTATTATTCCCATTGCGATATAGACCTGCAATGTCCCATGAAACACTGAGGCCCGCTACCAGAATACGATCGATATCAGATGCGCCAAATTCAATTCCGGGTGTCAGAAAAGTTCCAAACCCCAAAACGCCAATCTTTGGGTACAAAGCTGACTTATTCAATTGTGATCTGGCATCGATCAGTGCCTTTTGGTTGGCAAATAAAGAAAGTTCAGGGCGACCTATGGAAGTATCCAAATCAAGTAATTCCTTTTCCGGTTGCACAAAAGCCTCTTCAGCAGATACAGGTTCTCCGATCATCGCCGACAGCACTTTGCAATAGGCTGCTTTATTGTAGACCAATTCTGTGGTCCGTTCTTCGGCATTGAGTAGCTCAACTTTTATTTCATCGAGATCTGACTTATAAGCAGTTCCATTGTCAACCGCAATTTGAACACTTTTGGCATTTCTTTTAAGATTTTCAAAAAAGATGTCATTTTGCTGAAGCTGTGCCTCTATCAAAAGGATACCAAAATACAGGTTATTTACCCGCTCTCTTATTTGATACAAAGCCACATCAACATCTGCTTTTTCGATCTCAGCATTTGCTTTGGCCAGCTCTTTACTGGCTTTGGTGGCACCTCCGTCCCAAATGGCTTGATTAAGTTGCACCACGCTGATCAACTGTAGCTCAGAAGAAGAACCTTCATTAGACCCCGGCGCATTTATACTTGGAAATCCATCGATTACACCTCCGATAATATTGAAACTCAATTGTGGAAGAAAAGCCTTATTGGCATTGGATAACGTAAATTCTGTGGTTTGATCAATCAATCCGTATTGTTGAATCAAGGGGTAATTTCGCCTTGCTTTGGTTTGGCAGGAATCAATACTTATCTGCGCATGGCTTATGACAGGACAGATGATCAAAAAAACAAACAGGAAGAAAACAATGGAATGGTACTTCATAGATTTGGAATGAGCTGTCTTTAAAGCATAAATATATAAAACAAAAGCGCCATTAAAAAAGAATCAAAGGCTATTCTCAACAGATCAGATGGTTTTTTCCATCAAATAATCATCCATAACAAAACCATTCCCAATGTCTTGCACCAACTCTCCTTTCTTTTCAAAACCAGCACTCTTATAAGCCTTGATGGAGTTCTGGTTGAATCTATTGACCGTCAAGGCCACCTTTGCACAATTGAAACCCTTCGCAACACTCATAACAAATTCCATAGCCTTTCTGCCTATTCCTTTACCTCTTTCCTTCTTCAGCAGGTATATCTTACTCAAAAACAAGGCGTTTTCTCGTCTTTCAAAGGATAAATAACCCACTGCTTTTTCATTAAAATTGATCAAAAAATATTGATATCCATTATTAATCTGATCTCGCATTGCACCTACAGACTGAAACTTGTCAAGCATGTATTTGACTTGTTCCGTACCTATAATGGGCGTATAATGTTCATGCCAAATCGTATTTGCCATGTTTTCTATCAATTCTAAATCACTGCCGCTTTTAACTTCGTGAAAATTAATCATCTTAAAATTATTTTAGGGTCCAGCCTCCATCAATCGTGATAATTTCACCAGTGATCAACGAGGCCGCGGAAGAGGCTAAAAAAACCACTACACCCGCTACTTCCATGGGCTTGCCTATCCTGCCAAGAGGAATTCTATCCAAAACACTCTGCCGAAATTCAGGGTCCTTCAACCAGGGTTCTGTACCCGGTGTTTCGATAAATGTTGGTGCCACTGCATTCACTTGTATATGATACTTGGCCCATTCAGACGCCAGATTCTTCGTCATATGATTTACCGCAGCCTTACTCATACAGTAAACTGATTCATCATCAAGAGTAATCGATCCTGCCTGCGAACTCATATTAATAATTCTACCACTACCTTGTTTGATCATATATTCGGCAACGGCTTGAGAAGTAAAGAACATGGCTTTAACATTAAGGTTCATCGTCATGTCATAATCTGCTTCTGTCACTTTCTCCGCCGGGTTTGCCGGTGCCACGCCAACATTATTCACCAATATATCTATCCTTCCAAAACTATTGATGACCTGCTCTACAGCACTCCTAATTTCCTTGACAGTAGACACATCCATTTGCACCCGAATCACCCGCCTTCCCATTGCCTTGATCTCTGATTCTAATTCTAAAGCCGTGTTCACATCTCTTAGACCAAGGGCTATATCGGCACCCGCGTTTGCAAGCGCTAAGGCACATGACTTGCCAAGACCCCTGCCGGCTCCTGTTATTAACGCCACTTTATCTTTTAAACTAAATGTAGGGTAATCAAGGCTCTTGGAACTCATATGTGTATGGATTTAAGACTTTCAAATATAATGCAGTTAAAGGCAAATTCAAATTTATAAAGGTTCATTACTATCGATAATACTTCTAAACGTAAGATTGATGCGTGGACCAATGATCTTTTTTGTTTTGGGCAACTGGTGAAGCCAGTGTTTTTGCGTGCTTCCTTTCATGAGCAACAGGCTACCATTTTGCAGTGTTAGCGAAACCGTTTCCTTTGTTAATCGGTGCTTAAACGAGAACTTTCGATCACTGCCAAGACTTAGTGAAGCAATAGTAGCCAAGGGTCTTAATTCCTTCTCATCATCACTGTGCCATCCCATTCCATCTGAACCTTCGGGATACAGATTTAACAAACAGCTATTAAAGTTCTCGCTGGTTTTACTTTCCAAAATATTTTTCATCTCTAAGAGTTTCTGATTCCATACAATAGCGGTTCTGGTTCTGTTGGAATAAGTATATTGAAAAGCTTTACTTCCGTACCAGGCAACCTTTCGTTTCGTAATGATCCTTTTCCCATACATAAAAAATTCATCGTGTTCCCAGGAAATGTTTTTATCAAGTTCCTGGAAAAATTGCATGGCTAATTGTTCCTTCAAAAAATTCTCAAAGTAAAACACCTCCCCATCATAGGGAATCAAATTTTCTGACATTTCTTTTCTCTGAATCCTGGTCTGCATCACTATCACTTAATATGAATCGAATCTGACTTATGATAGTTATTATTAGAGATGATTTCTTAATAATAACAAAATTAAAGATATGTCAACTAAATGAAAAAATAACTAACTTTAATCCTCAATAATAAAATCGAAATTATACTTATTAGGTCACCTAATATTTTGGAGTAAGTTGTTTTAACTAATACATTTTAAGAACTTAAATCATGAAACGAGTCATTGTAGAATATAAAAAACTAAACCAGGACATTCTAGAATTGTTGGTAGCCAAATTTCCAGATGGATATGATGATACTGACATTGTTTCTTTTAGAAATGCCAACTATGAATTGATCGAGGCTGTTGAGGTTAAAACCGAAGACACTATTTATCTTGTAAAGATCAGTAAAAGACTGGCTGATACTATGGAAAAATTTGATGTCAATAACGATGATGTAGAAGAAACTGAAGCTGAAAAAGATGAGGATGATGAAATTCTCTCTGCTAATAATATGGAAGAGGAAATTGATGAGGATGGTTTTAACGAGGAGGACGTTGACGAAGAACCATAGCTTTATAAAATAATAACAATCTGCTGTTTAAACAATTTAATCCAATAAAAAATAAGCCATTAGGACCTTATGGCTCATGTAAAAAACATCAATTTCATACAATTAAAAATCCTCAGATTTTAATATATAAAACCTGAGGATTTCTTTTATACTATGACCTCGCTAATTTGTACCAGAGGCTCAATATTCGTATAATTAGGGACATCACCCATGATCTCAGCGGCATTGGGTCCAAAGGAGTTCTGAAATGATTCCATCGATTCAAAATATAAATTTCCCATGGCTTCATAAGGTGCTTTATCACCCGGAGCAGCACCGCCAAGTCCTTTTTCAATGGTAGCTCCTTTGATCGCATCTCCAAGCAAACTAACCAACAACGCCACGTGCTTATTGGAA
>CBDULU010000073.1:0-8051 GCA_965368155.1 uncultured Flavobacteriaceae bacterium | reverse complement strand
CAAAAAGAAGTGTTCGACTTTTCTAATGACGGTTTCTTTAAAAAAATTAGTAATCTGAGTGAAAAGTATAGTAAAAATACTGAGCTCAGAAAAATGAATGGTAACCGAGGCTCTAAACATTTTATCTATATGAATAGAACTTTTTTCGGCTTGTATAATCTAATGTTTGACCTAAAGGCCAAAAATGTGGATATCAATAATTACAGATCATTATAATGAAATATTTTGATCAAAAATATCTGGCAAGTCTTGATCATTTATACCGTATCAATCTCGTGAATTCCAGTTCCGGATTTAAATCGGCGAATTTGATTGCTACCCAAAATAAGGAAGGAGTTAGTAACGTTGCTGTCTTTAGTTCTGTAATTCATTTGGGTTCTAATCCTCCATTGCTTGGTTTTGTGACCAGACCTACAACTGTGCCTAGAAACACCTATAAAAATATAAAGGAAACCGGCTACTACACCATTAATCATGTGTATGAAGAAATCATCGAAGACGCACATCATTGTTCGGCCAAATACGATGCTTCTATTTCAGAATTCTCGATGACGGGCTTAAAAGAGGTTTATGATCATTCTTGTAAGGCTCCTTTTGTCAAGGGCGCTCCGGTTCAACTGCATATGGAATTTAGGGAAGAACACCATTTTAAGATCAACGGTACCATCATGATTATCGGTGAAATTATGGGAATGTATATTCAAGAAGAGCTCCTTAAAGAGGATGGTTTTATTGATTTGGCCGAAGGAAAGATCAGTGCCATAAATGGTTTGGACGGATATACAATTCCGCAACTAAAAACAAGATTACCTTATCAAAGACCCAGAAAGAACAGCTCTACCAGTCAAGTGTTTGACAAAATCGAAACATAAATTTAAACCAATGCTTTGCTAGCAAAAGACAGCATTAAAAAAAGACATGTATGAAAACAACTGAAACTTTACTATCAACAGAAGAGACAAATTCTTCATCAATACTTAATCATGAAGAAATAGGTGACAACCACTTATTAACAGGCATGGATACGCCCATGAAACCTACTGCTTTTTTAATCAGTGATGAAGAGAAAAAAAAGCGTATCGCATTTCATTTTACTGAAATTATGGATACCCTTGGGCTTGACTTAAACGATGATTCTTTGCAAGGAACCCCTGAAAGGGTGGCCAAGATGTATGTGGAAGAAATATTCTCTGGTCTCGATCCTAAAAACAAACCTAAAATTGCCCTTTTTGATAACAAATATCAGTATGAGCAAATGCTGGTTGAAAAAAATATTACTTTTTACTCAAACTGTGAACATCATTTTGTTCCTATCATAGGAAAAGCGCACATCGCCTATATTTCTTCTGGGAAAGTTATAGGATTGTCAAAATTGAACAGAGTAGTTCAGTATTATGCAAAACGCCCCCAGGTTCAAGAGAGATTGACCAATCAAATTGCTAAAGACCTGCAACAAGTATTAGGGACTGACGACGTTGCCGTTATCATTGATGCCAAACACCTTTGTGTGTCTTCAAGAGGCATTAAAGATGATACTTCAACAACTGTAACCGCTTTCTACGGTGGTGTTTTCAAACAGCATGAAAAGCTGGTCGAACTTCAAAATTATATTAAATCTTAAACCCAAAAAATGCATTTGGCATCATTGGAATCACTATTGGTTAAAATAAGTATATGAAAAAAGTTCTTGTAATAGGTGGAAGTAAAGGAATTGGTAAGGCGCTTATCGCTAATATGCATGGCTCATATGACATCATCAATATAAGCCGAACTGAACCTGAAGAATATATGGAAACTATTGAGCACCATAGTTGCGATATTTTGTCAGATGAACTTCCTGAATTTGATCATTTAGATGCTTTGATCTATTGTCCCGGGAGTATTAATTTAAAACCGGTGAACAGACTTTCAGAAACAGATTTTAAAAATGATTTTGAAATCAATGTCTTAGGTGCTGTTCGAGTGATTCAAAAATACATGAAGGTTTTAAAAACTGGGAATGATCCATCTGTCGTACTTTTCAGTACTGTTGCCGTTAAAATGGGGATGCCTTTTCATGCGAGTATTGCAGTAGCTAAAGCAGGAGTTGAAGCCCTGGTTCGTTCTTTGGGAGCTGAACTTGCGCCACATATACGTTTTAACGCCATAGCCCCTACCATTACTGAAACAGGCCTGGCTGATAAATTACTTCGAAATGATATCATGAAAGAGAAAATGCGTGAAAGACACCCTATGAAAAATTATTTACAACCTGATGATGTTGCGGATATGGCTGAATTCCTTATTTCTGAAAAAAGTAAACGAATTTCTGGCCAGATCATAGAGCTTGATTGTGGAATTGTAAGTTTCAAGATATAGTATCGGTTGTTGCGCTTCAGACATTGTCAGAAATACTGTTGGTTTTTTTTGAAGTACTATGCTGATTAAAAGAGCCTGTAAAACAAGTCAAAACCCCTTTAAATATTTTATCGGGTCCGTTTTTTTCACAGTATTTTAGTAAAAAATTAACTCAATATTTAGTATCATTGCCCATGCAAAAAATTGTATGCACATTTTTTTTGATCTGTTTGAGTCTGAATATCCATTCCCAGGAAATTATAGAAAAAAATTTAGATTCTATAGGTCTTGATACAATCAACAACAACC
Source organism: uncultured Flavobacteriaceae bacterium (assembly GCA_965368155.1). Taxonomy (GTDB): domain Bacteria; phylum Bacteroidota; class Bacteroidia; order Flavobacteriales; family Flavobacteriaceae; genus Lutimonas. The sequence goes on along the minus strand of CBDULU010000073.1, from coordinate 5,405 downwards.
GCAGTCAAAGTATCCATTCACTCAAAGGACGTATCATAAGTATTACAGACAAAAAACCACTGCAAAGCGCTCATGTGGTCAATTTGAATTCTGTCAATGGTACCATCACCAATACAAATGGTCAGTTTGAAATTCCGGCTGTGGTAAATGACACCATTTTTATTTCCTATATCGGTTATCAATCCATCAAGTTAAAGATCACCAATGACCTTTTAAAAGGTAATGAACTCGAGATTGCTATCCATGAAAAAGTAGTCAACATACAGGAAGTTACGATTAAATCTCATAAACTCATTGGGGTTCTAGTGGTGGATGCCAAGAATGTTCCTCAAGATTCTTATAGTCGAATACATATCAACGGATTGCCACAAGCCTATGAAAGAGGTAATTCCTATAATAGAAATTACAATTCCGGATTAGGCGCAATTTTTAATCCTGTTGATTTCTGGTACAATAAATTTGGGAAGAAGCCCAAAGAAATGGATCGTTTGAGAAAACTAAAGGAAGGTGATCAGATGCGAAATATGATGGAACAGAAATACAGCAGGGAAATCATGATGGACTATCTTGATATGAGCCGTAAAGAATTAAACGATTTACTAACTGAGTGTAATTATTCCAACAGGTTTGTCAACAAGGCAAGTGATCTTCAGATTATAGAAGCTGTCATCGAATGTTATGAAAACTACAGGGCCTTACAAAAAGGCCAGGTAAAAAAAGACATCATTCGTATTAAAGATTCATATTAAAAAAGGCCGGATTTCTCCGGCCTTTTTTGATATCGCATGCTATATGCTGCTAGTTGTTACCTAAGATTAAAGGAAGTCCATCTTCTCCTCCACCCACAACAATTACTTTGCTATTAGGAGATTCTGCAAGCTTTAAAGTTGCCTCAATACCTTTATCTTTAAGGATCCAGTCGTTAAGGGAAGCGCTTAGAATTCTGTTTGCATCAGCTTTTCCCTGTGCTTCAATTCTTTGTTTATCAGCTTCTTTTTGTGCAATTTCCAATTTGAACTTATATTCCAAAGATGTTTGTTCCTGGCTTAATTTTTTTTCAATTGCATCTTTGATCGCTACAGGCAGGGTCACATCCCTTACCAAAACATCATTCAGCTGGATGTATTGATCCTCAACAATCTTTTTCGTTTCATCAAAGATCTCTTCTTGAATCGCATCTCTTTTGGATGAATAGATCTGTTCAGGTGTATATCTACCCACAACACTTCTTGTTGCTGAACGCATAGCTGGTTTTAAAACCCTGTCCAAATAATTGGTTCCTTTAGTTTGATGCAAAAATCCCAGCTCTGCTGTTACAGGCTGATACCAAGCTGTTGCCTCTAATTGAATGTCCAATCCGTTTGAAGAAAGAACTTTCATCTTTTCTGTTAATTCCTGCTGCCTTGTTTCATATACTATTACTTTATTCCAGGGTGCTACCAAATGAAAACCTTCCCCTAAAGGTGGTTGATCAGTAACAACTCCTCCTCCAAATCTTTTCCATAAAACACCGGCTTCACCGGCCTCCAGGGTTACTGTTGACTTGGAAATAAAAATCAATAGGATGATTCCTATAAAGACTATGGGTAATATCCCTTTTGGGAATTGAAATTGCGGTTGTTGTGCCATTTTTAAATATTTATATTAAACTAATTAATTGAATGGACTCTTAGATCATACCCCGATATTTACGGAGAAACCATTCCAGGCTCAAAGATAGAACAATTAGGCCTAAAAGCCATCTCCAATCAATCAAAGAAATCATTTTATTACGCTCAATTTGAGTTGACCTGAATTCAGAATTATCAAGTAATTCGCTTTTTACTTCCTGAAATTGATCCTGATAAAATAAAGACCCTTCAGTATTCTGTGCCAGAAGCTCTAAATCTTCAATATTTGGTCTGGTTGACCCTTCTTCCAATGAAAATGCTTCCACAACAAATGACCCCTTCATGACCTTATTTGAGCCTAGTTCTTTAACTTCAAAACGATAAACTCCTGTGTCAAGTGAATTCATTTGAACCTCGTAAGAATTATTTTTAACATAGAAAGGAATTTCATCCAGGTTGTCATTTAGTTTCAAAACCAATTTAGAATTAAGCTCTATATTGAGATTGCTGTCATAATTTTTAACCTGAATTCTAATGGCTTCTTGCGCGTGGTAGACAGGCTTATAAAATAACTCCATATCCTTATCTCTGTCGGCAAGTTGTAAAAACTGAATGAGGCTATTGAAAAACGTATCAAACTTTTCAAATGAATCAGATAGCTCAAAACTATGGGACCTCCATTTCCAAATGTTTTCTCCAAAAAGTACTACTCTTTTAAGTTCATTACTTTCAAAAGTTGCTAATAAGGGTGCCTTGGTCAAGACATCATTGATCTTTTGATTGATCATGACTTCGTGATCACTATTGATCTTAACATCCCCGAATTGACCTTGTAAGGGAGGAAATGACTCAAAATCAATATCTTCAGTGTAAAAGGTGTTAAAATCCTCTTGATACGCTGGAAAATATGCTTCTTCCTCTCCGTTCACTACTTTTGTAAAAGACTTTTGAATCCTATTTAAAAAGTTCCAATCCGTGTGTAAACCCGTAATGAGCAAGTAGTTCTTTTCTTCTTTTTCAATTTCCTCAAATAAACTGGTGAAGGCCATATTTGGCTGGTAAAGCACATATAGCGTATACTGATCCTTATTTATTTCAAATTCATCAATATGAATGAGCGTTGCTTTTCGTTGTTTATTCGACTCTATCGATCTTTTTATGGTACCCAGGTCGGGATGAAGCACACCATATACAATAGCTACTTCTGTCTTTTCATCGAGCACTTCAACCCCAAAATTCTTGTTGTTGTTTCTCACTTCTGTTTCATCATTAAAAGGAAGTAATCTTGCACGATACAACTGCATTCCGATACTATCAGCCGGTAAATAAAAAGTGATGCGTTTTGAATTCTCTTCTTTTGAAAAAGATACTTGAGATGAATACAGTTCAAAACCGTTTCGTTCAACAATCAATCTGGAGTTCAAGTTTTTAGTTGCATTGGAATTCAGGAATATTTCAACAGGAAAATTATTCTCGAGTGTAGCATAGGCATTGACATTGATCCGGCTAATATTTATATCTGGATTCTCTATTGTATCACCTATAACCATTGGAAAAACAGGACTTTTAGTAGCCATAAAAGCATAGTTTCTTCCAAAAGTTTGATGCCCGTCAGTAAGAAGAACAATCGCAGATTTTTGCTTTTCAGTTAAGGCATCTAAATCTTTAACTGCATTAAACACATTTGTTTGCTGCTCTCTAAAACTCAATACCGTATCGGTGTCTAAACCAGACCCAAATAAAAAATCAGACATATCAAATCGCTGATTGAGCTCAACATCCATTAAAAATTGTTGTCTCAATTCTTTAAGCTCCTCAGATGAATCTGAATGCAAGATAGAAGCTGAGTTATCAGTTCCTAATAATAATTTAGGCTTGATCACCTCAGTGATCTTTTGTTCAAATTTCGGATTAATTAACAGTACTAAAACACCCAATATGCTAACAAACCTAAGGAAGGCCAATATTGTGGAATCTCTTGTCAGCTTCTTTTTAAAAAAGTACTGATAATACACTATCAGGCCAGCTAGTATAAGGGCCATAATACTTAAAAACAAGCTGAGCGCATTCATTGATCAATCATAAATTCTAGGTTCATAACTCGAATAAAAATAATACGTAAAGATACTTTATAATTTAGGCATTTCCGGATACTAAAAAGCAAACCTGAATAAAGGTTTGCTTTTATATGTATGTTCAGGTCTTTTCTTAGGTCAACATACCTCCGTCAACATTTAAGGTTTGGCCTGTAATATAAGCTGACATATCAGAAGCTAAAAAGACACAGGCGTTCGCAACGTCTTCAGGGGAACCTCCTCTTTTCAACGGAATTCCTTTACGCCACTCCTCTACTGTTTTTGGATCCAACTTTGCAGTCATTTCAGTTTCGATAAAGCCTGGTGCGATAGCGTTACAACGGATATTTCTCGATCCCAGTTCCAAAGCCACCGATTTTGTAAAACCTAAAATTCCAGCCTTAGAGGCGGCATAATTAGCCTGCCCTGCATTTCCTTTAACACCCACCACAGAACTCATATTAATGATCGAACCTTCTCTTTGTTTCATCATGGGTCGAATGACGGCTTTGGTAAGGTTAAAAACAGACTTTAAATTGACTTCGATTACCTTGTCAAAATCTTCTTCTGAGATTCTCATCAATAAGTTATCCTTTGTGATCCCTGCATTGTTGATCAGTATTTGCAAACTTCCAAAATCAGCGATGACTTCTTTTACAAGCTCCTGAGCAGCATCAAAATCAGCTGCATTTGACTGATACCCTTTTGCTTTAATACCAAATCCTTCCAATTCCTTTTCAAGTTCCCTTGCAGCTTCAACGGAAGCGTTAAACGTAAATGCCACATTGGCCCCCTGTTTTGCAAATTCAATGGCAATCCCATGACCAATTCCCCGGGAAGCTCCAGTAATCAATACTGTTTTATTTTCTAATAATTTCATAATTTAATTCATCCTTTAAAAATCAAAGATAATAATTTGTGTTCTAGAAAAGCAATGAAACAAAAAAAGAAAAACCCCGCATTAAAATGCAGGGAGTTTCTAAGATGTTCAATAAAACATTATTGTTTCACCTCTGTTTCTTGATAATTAAATAAGTAGTCGATATCCATTTCACGTACTTTACCCAACTTAGCAAGTGATTTTAAATCAAGATCTTTCTTGTTTCCTATAACCGAAACCGAATAATTCTGGCCTTTGACATTTTCATTAAAAAATGAACTGACATCTGCCATGGTCATGTTTTGAATTTCATTATACATTTCTTCACGATAGTCATAATCAATACCTCTTTTCAAAAGACTCTCATAATTCCAAAAAATATTTGATTTTGTAATACGCTGGGCAGCTATTTGCTTTAAAGCTGCATCCTTGGCATTGTTAAATTGCTCTTCTGCTTCAGGCATGTCATTTAATAGTTCCAACATGGCATCAACCGCCTGAGGTAGTTTATTGGCCTGTGTACCGATATAAGCATAGACAATATTGTCATTCTCTTTCTTACTGGCATTCCCATAACCTGCATATGCTGAATAAGCCAACGATTTTGATTCTCGAATTTCCTGAAAAACGATTGATGAAAGGCCTCCTCCAAAATAGGAATTAAATACACTCGAAACCGCCATTTTCTTAGGATCAAATCGGTCGCCCTTAGCAATAAAGAATAATTCTGATTGTACCATATCATAGTCCACAAAATAAACATTGTTACCAGTCTCTAATTGAACATATTTCTTTGCTTCAGGATAATCCTTCAATTCTTTTGGTATCTTATGATGTTTA
>CBDULU010000072.1:0-8275 GCA_965368155.1 uncultured Flavobacteriaceae bacterium | reverse complement strand
GATGGCGATATCAGAATCTTTATGGAGTGCTAAGAAAGATAAAAACTGGGAAGATTTTCTTCAAAGAACCGAATCTCATTTTAATAGATTTGACCAGAAAGGAATCAATGTAGCCAAAACAATTTATGAACCTGAAGTCAGGGTATACAAAGAAGGCAGAAAGTTGATGTGTGAATTGAAAAATCCATTCTCAGACATAGAGATGCATTATACGATTAATAATACATATCCAGTAACCTTTGGCAAAAAGTATGAAGGCCCATTTGAACTACCTGCCGGTAATTATAGTTTAAGAGTTCAGTCTTTTAGAGATGGGAAAGCCATTGAAAGATTATTGCAGATTCCACGTAAAGATCTGGAAACTAGGGTTAAATGATCACCTCGCAGGCTAATTCTCACCCCCTCGGAAATGAGGGGGTGAGAACTGATGGGTTCAGGTGTGAACCCCTCACCTCCGAACGGTTCAGGAACCTACCTCCGAACGGTTCAGGAACCTACCTCCGAACGGTTCAGGAACCTACAATTTTTTTCATAAAGTTTTTGCCCGTCATGGCTGATGCTGTAAGTAGGCCGGCGAATAATGCGCCACCCACTCCGGCAGTGACAATATCCTGACCGGTAAGATAAAGGTTCTTGATCGGCGTTCGGGGTACCAGAAATTTTTGCCTGAAGCGACTCGGGCTATGATCAAGTCCATAGATCTCTCCTTTGGAATAGTTCATAAAATGTTTTGTAGTAAGAGGACTACTCAATTCATAATGTCGGATCTTTCCTTTGACTTGGGGTAATTGCTCATAAAGTTTTTCCAATAATCTTTGTGAAATTCTTTCCTTAAGTTCTTCATAAGACTCACCTCTCTTCATCCAGTCAGAGTTTTCCCAATTATTAAAAATCTCATAGGGCAAAAGTGTAATGATATCAATGGTGCTTTTTCCCGGATAGCGGTTTGACCAATCAGGATCTTTGGCTGCCGGAAAGGAAATGTATACAACCGGAAATTCCTGTTCAATATCTTCAATATAATTTTTGATGCATTGATCGTGATCCAGGCCCTCAGGATACAGCCATAAATTAGTTTTCGGAAGCCCTAATTCTTCCGGGCTCCCTTCCAGTCCAATATATAAACAAGCATGAGAAACAGAAGGTTTTACCTTTTTTAATTGGGATTTTAAGGCGTGTTTTTGAACAATGTCAATGGGTAAGAGCTTATCATAGGTAGGGACGAGTCCGGCCCCACTGATGACATAAGTTGAGGAAATGGTTTTGCCATCAACCATTTTTACACCAATGGCTTTATTGTCTTCAATGATAACCTGATCTACTTTAGCTTTTATCAATATAGAGCCCCCTGACGCCTCGATAACCGGATCGATTGTTTTTACGATCTGTGAGGATCCGCCTATTGGAAAGCTACCACCACCAAAATAGTGCTTGACCACAGTACTGTGCATAAAGAAGCTGCTTTCTTTTGGAGGAAGACCATAATCCCCATACTGACCAGTGAGTACTTTGATCAACTCTTCATTTTTGGTTAATTTTCTCAGGACCTGATCAGTGGTTTGGTCGGCATATTTAAAAAATGGTTTGGTCATCCATCCATATAATATTTTACTAATAAATGGGGGCAAGGCCTTATTGATATAAAATTTCCCTGCTGTTCTATTGGCTGCAAAGATCAGGTCAATATATTTTAGGATGGCATCTTTTTCTTCAGGGAAATAATCGATGAGCTGTTTTTTAAAATTCTCCAAACCTTTGACAAGATCATAAGATTTATCACCTATAATGATACGATCGTAGACCTCTCCCATATCTGCCCATTTTAACTTGCCGTCGGTCACATAATCAAATAACTTTTTCATGGCACTTTTTGGACGTTGCATGTCTCCAATATAATGGATGCCTACGTCCCATTCATAACCCTTTCTTTTAAAAACATGTGTAAAGCCACCTGGCGTATAATGCTGTTCCAAAACGAGAACGCTGTGACCTTCTTTGGCTAAAATGGCCGCTGCTGAAAGGCAGCCCATGCCAGAACCAATCAGAATGGTATGATAGTGCTCATGTAATTTTGGATTTCTTTTATAGGTCTGGATCATAATGGTTCAATTAAAGCAACAAGATACAAAACTGACTAGTGTTTTAGTCACCTTTTTGTGCTTTTGCATTTTGATATGGACAATCTCTTAATCTTTCTTTTTATAGGATAAAGCCTCTTCAGGGAATGGGAATACTATGGTTGAATTTTTCTCGCTAGCTATATTTGACAAGGTTTGATATAGTCTCAATTTTATGGCCGATGGTGATTCATCAATGATCTTTCCGGCTTCAAGCAGTTTGCCAGCAGCTTGTTGTTCGGCTTCTGCGAGTATGACTCTTGCTCTTCTTGAACGTTCCGCCTCTGCCTGATTGGCCATTGAGCGCTTCATGTTTTCTGGTAATTCAATGTCTTTGATTTTGACATCCTGAATCGAGATGCCCCATATTTCGGTTTCCAATTCAACAATATTTTTGATATTTCTTCCTATCTCCTCCCTTTCAGACAAAATAGTATCTAATTCTACTTTTCCACATACATCACGAAGCGTGGCCTGAGCCATTTGGGAAATCGCAAATTCAAAATCTTCTACTTCAAGAATCGCTTTGGTGGCATCTTCAATCTTGAAAAAAAGTACACCATTAATATGACAGGGGACATTGTCTTTGGTCATGACCTCTTGTTTCTGAATGTTAATGGTGATCACTCTGATGTCAACAATCTGAATTCGGTCTACAACCGGAATGATCCATCTGATTCCTGGTTGGAGGAGCGAAATATATTTCCCAAATCTGAATTTAACGGCTCTTTTGTATTCATAAACGATTCGAATCCCGGTAAGCAGGAAAACAGCAATAATGACTAAGGAAAATGTGAATGGGTTCATAATGAATAGATTTTAGTAAAACTTATAAGTTATGCGACCCTATAAGGTACGAAAATATTGATAATTTACAATAGATTCTTCCATGAAAATATGAACCACCCTATTGTTTTCTAAGCACTTAAGATTGTTAATAACCAGTGATTGCCTGTTTGAGATAATCTGAATGGCTTACTGAAATTCAACCGATTTGGTTTGACAAAAGCAAAGAATTAAATTTAGGTAACGGCGTTCAGACGGCCCGAAAAAAAATGAATGAGGACTAAAAAAAATACCCTGACCAAATGGCCAGGATATCGAATGAATTAAATAAGTTGGTCTAGGAATATTAGACTTTTATAAAGATCTTTTTCTTATATAAAATATAGGCAGGAATAAAACAGATAAACATGTAAAGAAATGCCCATAGAGCAGAGGCAAGTTTTGGAGCCATACCTATGTCAACCAAGCCGTTAAAGAAAAGCCCCTTGACACCTAGAACACCGTTTAAAAGTACAGGAAGCATACCCGCCAGAACATAAATTGTAATCGCGTTACTTCCATAGATCACACCAAACTTGGCAACTTTTTGATACCCGTGAACATCCACGATCAATATACACGCGGCAAAAGACATAAAAGCCCAACCTGAAGTAAACATAACAAATGAACTACTCCATAGGTTTTTGTTGAACGGAAAGACAAGGTCCCAGGTGTAACCGACCAGCACACACATTAAACCAATGAAAAACATATAATTTAATTTTTTTTCTATGTCCATGTCCTGTTTAAGCAATTGACCGGCGAGCATTCCGGTTATTCCTGTTGCAATAGCAGGTAGGGTACTCAATAATCCTTCAGGGTCCCACGTTCCTTGGTACATGCGTAATGGTATGACCACGCTGTCGATCCATGCTGCCAGGTTTTTACCTGGTTCAAGTACGCCTGCTCCAATACCGGGAACCGGAATCAGCATCATGGCCAGCCAGTAGCCCACAAGGAGAAAAACAGCAATTCTAACCTGTCCTTTCCAGTTTGTGGCCAAACCGATATGTGCACAAACCAAATAAACAATAGCAATGCGTTGTAATACGCCCGGGATTCTCAATTCCATAAAATTAAAGTCAGGGAACAAGTTCAAAAGAATTCCCAATCCAAATATTTTTAAAGACCTGATCCAGATCTTCTTTTTCATTTTTTTCTTGTCAGCACCTGCATCCAGTTGCTTCGAGGAAGATAAAATGATAGATACACCAACAATGAAAATAAAGAAAGGATAGACAAAATCGGTTATGGTTATGCCATGCCAGGAAGCATGAGCCAATGGCCAATAGAGATGTTCCCATGAGCCGGGATCGTTAACTACGATCATAAGCGCAATGGTCAATCCTCTTAACATATCTAGCGAAATAAGTCTTTTGGTTGAGTCGAATGTTTTCATTTTTTTGACAGTTTTATTTGGATAAACTTTTAAACAAGCTTGGCTTTCAATAACCAAAATGGAGTAGGATATTTTAAGCCATGTAATATTAACAAATAAAAGAGCAGTTGGCAAAAATTTTCGGCTAATAACCATAAACCAAGTATCATTGACAAGTTAATGCATAGGAGATGCATGAACTTGATTTAAAGGGATATTAAGACTTTTTGTTCGAACATATTTAACTGGGATCTAAATTCAAATTTCTGACCATTTTTTCTCTGAATAAGGGCTTAAATTTGTTTAAAAAAAATGTTTAAATTAGACGTCAACTAAGCCTCTTTGATCAGTATTGATTTGATCGAAGAGATATTAATAACTAAACTTTATAAGAATGAAAAAACTAGTAGCAGAATTTATTGGCACACTTTGGCTTGTGCTGGGAGGTTGTGGAAGCGCGGTATTGGCCGCAGGGTTTCCTGAGTTGGGAATCGGTTTTGTAGGCGTTTCGTTGGCTTTTGGTCTTACGGTACTGACAATGGCTTATGCCATTGGTCATGTTTCCGGTTGCCATTTAAATCCGGCAGTTTCTGTTGGATTATGGATGGGCGGACGTTTTGATAAAAAAGACCTTATTCCTTATATCATAGCCCAGGTGCTTGGTGGTATTGCCGGTGCCGGTATTTTGTATTTGATAGCAAGTGGAAAAGATGGCTTTGATCTTGTAGGTAGCGGATTTGCTGCCAATGGATTTGGAGAACATTCACCTGGAGGTTACAGTATGACTGCTGCCCTTGTAACGGAAATCGTAATGACTTTTATGTTCCTGATCGTAATTTTGGGCGCAACGCACTCAAAAGCCCCAGCAGGATTTGGTGGATTGGCCATAGGTTTGGCACTCACTTTGATTCATTTGATCAGCATTCCAGTAACCAATACTTCAGTGAATCCTGCAAGAAGTACAAGTCAGGCATTGTTTGTGGGAGACTGGGCCACGGGTCAATTATGGTTGTTTTGGGTTGCACCAATTGTTGGTGCGGCTTTGGCAGGGATCGTATATAAATATCTGTCGCCGGAAAAGGCATAAAATAGTATGATATTATCATAAAGGGGTTGATTCGGTCTGATAGGCTGAGCAACCCTTTTGATGTGATAATTAGGCAGGAAGGATCTCTCTTGAAATCGAAAAGTTCTCGTATTTTTATAAAAAAAAGCTACAGATGCTTAGCATACCTCTTTATCGCAAGATTCTTTTTTTATCGAGTATCCTCTCAATAGCCTTCTTGTTGTCTTGCAATAGGGATCATAAGGATAAGCTAAGGATTGCAGTAGCAGCAAACCTACAATTCGCAATACAGGAACTTGTAGATGATTTTTCTCAAAGATCAGGAGTGGAATGTGAAATTATCATCAGCTCCAGTGGGAAACTGACTGCCCAGATCATCGAAGGAGCCCCCTTTGATCTGTTGCTTTCCGCTGATATGAAATATCCTCAGGAACTATATAAGAGGAAATTGACCCTCTTCCCACCTGATATATATGCGTACGGCAATGTTATTTTATGGACCTTACATGAGGATGTTGTGCCAGAATTGGAAAACTTGTTGTCTGAAGAGATCGCTCATATTGCCATAGGAAATCCTAAAACCGCACCCTATGGGGTATCGGCCATGGAGGTAATTAGAAAGATTGGAATTGAAGAAAGAATTCATATGAAGCTGGTTTATGGTGAAAGTATCGCACAAACGAATCAGTTTATTATTTCAAAATCTGTGGATCTGGGTTTTACATCAAAATCTGTGGTCATGTCTTCACAAATGAAAGATCAAGGGCATTGGTCCGAAATTGACAAAAATTTGTATTCCCCCATGGCACAAGGGATGGTGGTTTTAAAGAGCCGAAAAGCTTTTGAAAGCAAAGCGATCCAATTCAGGGATTATGTACTTTCCTCAGAAGGCAAAGAAATTTTGCATAAGTTTGGTTATGATATGAAGCACTGATATGAATATTTTAAAAGGACATATAGACAGTATAAAAGTCAATGGAGATCTTTCAATTGTAAAAGTGAGGGTTGGATCGGTCCTATTTTCAACGATCCTTATAGATACTCCTGAAACCGCTCCTTATTTGAGAGTTGATAATGAGGTAAAGGTGATTTTTAAAGAAACGGAAGTGATCCTTGGGGTTGGTGATATGAGCGGCATTAGTCTTAGAAATAAAATGACAGGGAAGGTAAGTCATATTGAATCGGATACTTTATTGAGCAAGGTGAGCATCGATACAGAAATGGGCACAATCACTTCCATCATTACCTCAAATGCAGTGAAGCAATTGCAGATCGCACTGGACATGGAATTAACGGCTATGGTAAAAACCAATGAATTGATGTTATCAAAATGATAGACTGGAACCCACTCTTTCTTACTTTTAAACTGGCTTTGATCACCACGGTCCTGTTATTGATCATTTCAATTCCTTTGGCTTATTGGCTGGCCCATACCAGATCCAGGATAAAACCAATTGCTGAAACCCTTGTGAGTATGCCGTTGGTTTTGCCACCTACCGTGATTGGTTTCTATATGCTTCTGGCGTTTAGTCCGTCAAATGCTTTTGGTGACTGGTTGGATCAATGGTTGGGTGTCAGACTTGTATTCTCTTTCGAAGGCTTGGTGCTGGGATCATTGATCTATAGTTTACCTTTTATGGTACATCCGATTCAAGCTGGTTTTGCCAATTTATCTCCTTCGCTTCAAAATGCCTCTTACGTCATGGGAAAATCAAAATTCACCACTTTGATGAGGGTTTTATTGCCAAATATGAAACCATCTTTGTTAACCGGGATCATACTTGCATTTGCGCATACGATTGGCGAGTTTGGTGTTGTTTTGATGATAGGAGGAAATCTTTCGGGAAAAACAAGAGTAGCGTCTATTGCCATCTATGACGAAGTTGAAAGTTTAAATTACGCAGCTGCCAATAGTTATTCTTTGATCTTGTTTGGAATTACCTTTATCATTCTTCTGATGGTCTATCTTGTCAATGGAGGATACTTCACTAAATTGGGTCGTGATGATTGAAATTGCTCTTCAAAAAATATTGAAATCCTCTACAGGCGAAATGAAGCTGGATCTTAAGATGCAGTTTGAAGAGGGTAAGCTCATTACTATATATGGGAAATCAGGAGCAGGGAAAAGTACTTTGCTCATGTTGCTTGCAGGGTTGATGAATCCCGAGAAGGGGTATATCAGTATGGGAAAGGATGTTTGGACAGATACTAGTAAGAATATATTCCTGCCGCCGCAAAAAAGGAATATTGGTTTTGTATTTCAGGAATATGCTCTTTTTCCAAATATGACAGTAAGAGAGAATCTGTGTTTCGGTTTAGGTAAAGGACAATCTAAAGCGATCGTTGATAAATTGGTTGACATTATTGATCTGGGTCAATTGCAAAACAGGAAACCAAATACTTTATCAGGAGGTCAGAAACAAAGGGTCGCATTAGCCAGAGCTCTTGTCAGCCAGCCACGAATGTTGCTGCTGGATGAGCCGCTTTCTGCACTTGATCATGAAATGAGATTAAAACTGCAATCATATATACTTGAAGTACACAAAGAATTTGGTTTGACCACGCTATTGATAAGTCACGATGTTTCCGAGATCATTCGTTTGTCTGATTTTATGATTGAAATGGATCAGGGTAGCCTTGTAAGACAGGGAAATCCGGCCGATATGTTTACCAATGACAGAGTTAATGCAAAGTTTCAGTTTACAGGAGAAGTCATTGGAATGGTCAAACAAGATTTTATTGTGATCGTTACTGTATTGATTGGTAAGGATCTCGTTAAAGTCATCGCGAATGATCAGGAGGCCAGCAGTCTGGAAATTGGAGATAAAGTATTGATTGCTTCCAAGGCTTTCAATCCTATTATTCATAAGATCAGTTAATTTCTTGACA
>CBDULU010000071.1:0-8366 GCA_965368155.1 uncultured Flavobacteriaceae bacterium | reverse complement strand
CCTCATCAATAATGGCTAATACTTTTTTTCTTTCATCGCCAGCCAATGGCAATCTGGGTTCTCTAACATTCTCTGTACCGATTCTGGTAGCCACTTCGGCCAGCTTGATATTCTGTACTAATTTAGTGTTTATATCCAATTCCAACAACGGTAAAAACCAACGGTAAATTTCAATCGCCTCCTGAGTTCTACCAGCTTTTGACAACTCGTAAATAGCCACTGTTTCGGCAGGAAAAGCACATACCAAACCTGCAACCCAACCATCAGCTCCAATCAATAAACTTTCCAATGCCAAAGTATCCACCCCACATAAAATAGCAAGTCGATCACCAAACCTGTTCCTGATACGGTTGATATTCGAAATGTCTCGTGTCGATTCCTTCACTGCCTGAATGTTTGGGCAATCGTTGAGTAAGTCTTCAAACATATCTAAGGTTACTTCAATCCCATAGTCAACCGGATTGTTGTAGATCATAATGGGTAAGGGAGTACTTTGGGCCACTTTTCTAAAATAAGTGACGGTTTCTCGATCATCCGCTTTATAACGCATTGGAGGTAGCATCATCAAACCGCTTGCCCCATCTTCTTCTGCCATATGCGCCAGTTCAATAGCAGCTTTTGTAGATTGTTCGGCAATGTTGATAATTACAGGAACAGCTCCTTTGACATAGGAAACCGTTTCCCTGACCAAGGTTCTTTTTTCCAATTCTGTTAATGTACTCGCTTCTCCCAGGGTACCTCCCAAAATTATTCCATGTACTCCGGCGTCAAGCTGAGCCTGAATATTTACTTTGAAATTCTCAAGATCCAATTCGTCCTTGTCGTTAAATTTAGTCGTTACGGCAGGCATAACCCCTTTCCATTGTATAGTCATAATAGTAATTGTTTTTAGGCAAAATTAGAAGAAGATGACATGAATAGGTTCATATAAATTAGCACATCATAGTACTATATTAACTCAATATGTAAATAATTGTATATTTTTGATTAATATTTGCCTAAAACACCCAATGAAAGTACTCCCTTTTATAATTCCCAAACCTGAAAACGACACTTTGGTTGTTCAGGAAGATCGGGTTCCAATGCTCTATGACAAACTACATCAGCATCAGGAAATTCAGATCAGCCTGATCAAAAAAGGAGAAGGGAGCTTCATTATTGGTGATTATTTGGGTGAATTCAGTGAGGGAGACATTTTTATCATTGGTGAGAATTTACCTCATGTCTTTCATAACGACCCTTTCGAAGGAGAAGTTCATATGATCTCTTTATTTTTTATGAAATCCAGTTATGGCGATCAGTTTTTTAGACTCCCGGAATTCAAAAGTCTGAATCCTGTTTTTCAGGCAGCGGCCTTGGGCATTAGACTTGAGGAACCATCGGTAAAGTTGTTCGAGTTGATGGAAAATATCATTCATAAGTCTAAACTCAATCGATTTATTTCTTTTCTGGAAATTTTGCAGGCTATTTCCAAGGAGAGGATGATGACCTTATCTTCTGCCATTCACAACAAATCCTATGGTGAAGAAGAAGGAAAGAGAATGCGGGATATCTTCGAGTTTTCACTCAATAATTATGATCAAAACATTAGTTTACATCAGATTGCAGGTATTGCGAACATGACGACAAATGCATTTTGTCGTTATTTTAAGCAGCGTACGAACAAGACCTATATCAATTTCCTGCTTGACATCAGGATAGGAAATGCCTGTAAACTACTTACAAAAAAAACAGACCTCAGTATTGCTGAGATCTCCTACAAATCAGGTTTTAACAACCTGACAAATTTTAACAGAAAATTCAAATCTATTAAGGGTATCACCCCTTCTGAATTCAGGAAAAAAACTATATAAGATTCACCGAATGGCAGTACCATTCGGTGAATACTTACTTAACAAAAACAAATTACTTTGATAATCCGGAAACGTAGGTATAGATATAATCGCTATGGATTCCTGTATAGTATTTACTCATTTTTTCACCCATTTCTTTTCGGGATGCTTCATCGGGCCAAGCTTCTTCCGGAAGTTCTCCCTGTCTGTCGAGCATTTTATCAAGATCGGTTAATGAATCAACATAAAAGGCCTCCAAGAATTCAGTTCTGTCAGCGCCGTAATAATGTCTGTTCGGATAGTATCCCTTTATATACTCATTCTTATGAATGATATTTTCCTGATAGGCTTTATTCAATTCTTCCCATTCCTTCATACTTCCTTCCTCAGGAAAAGCAAAATGTCTTTTTTGCAGATAGAGGGTCATGTCTTTAGTAGGCATTTCTGAAAGTGCTTTTGCTCCATCCATGGTGGCATATATTTCGTCAGAATGCTCCATTGAATAAAATGCTCCTTGCTTTTTGAAGAATGCATTTCTTGCTTCCTCGTCGGGCCAAGCTTCTTCAGCTAATTCATTGCTTCTTTCTGCCGCTGCATGAATATCATTCCAGGAATTGAATACCTGAACATACAATAATTCAGAATTATCTTCAGTGAACTTATGCATAAAAAAAGAAGCACCTGCAATGAGTTCATTTTTCATCACAACCTTATCTAGGTATTCTTTTTCCAGCGCCTTCCAATCTTCAAAATCATAATCTTCCTGATCCATGTTCCAATGCATGGTTGTTACGACCAGAAATTCGGGTCTTTTTTCTTCCTCTTGCGCCTGGAGGCTTCCTGTTGCACATATTGCTATAAGCAATAGTAATAGGTATTGTTTACAATTTTTCATCAAAAAGTGGTTTAGGTTAATAAGCGATGAAAGTATGCCAAACTTAAGTCTTGTAAAAACCTAGTTGGACGGGCGTACCTTATTATCTTTCGAGGAGGTGTTTATTTTTACCGAACGAATTCAATAAAGCATTTTGTAATTAATAATCTGTAGTCCATTTTCATATTCAGTAGTTTCCAAAAGTTCTGTCCTAACGAATCTTGTAGAATCCCCGAATAATCTTATTCCCTGTCCCAAAACCATTGGGTTCAGCTTTACTTTTAGATATTGTATTTGACCTTGCTCTAAAAGCCATCCTGCGAATTGACCCCCGCCACAAAGGTAAATATCAGTTCCTTCTTCTTTTCTTAATTTATGAATTTCATTGATGTCAATCTTTTTAATATGAACATTATCCATTTTATCTTGAAATTCCAGGCTTTCTGAAAATATATAATGTTGCATATGAGGATAGGCAGCTTGTCCTGGTTTCAATCCAAATCGATAACCAAATTCATATGTATTTCTTCCCATGATTACTGTATCGTATTCTTTTAAGTCACTTATGTAACGATCGACCCCATTACCTTCAGAAATAAACCCTTCGATGTTACCATCAACACCTGAAATATAACCATCGAGAGAAATGGCAACATAATACACGATATTCCTCATTGGATATTGTTTTTAAATTTACATTTTTAGCCTTTCAGTTCTTTAATTGATCGCGTAGTTTTTTTGGTAGTCCTTTTACCACCAGATCATAAGAATGGTCTATCAATTCTTTAAAGAGTTCATTTGATAAAGAGCCGTCAGGTTTTACGGTATTCCAATGTTTTTTGTTCATATGAAAACCCGCAATTATATTTTCGTATTCCTCTCTTAATTCTATGGATCGTTCCGGATCACATTTCAAATTAACCTTGAATTCTGGTTCATCCAGACCTGTTAATGCAAACATCTTTCCCATGACCTTAAATACCAGGGTGGTCTCATCAAAAGGAAATTCTTCTGTCACCATGGGTTTATGCAAACAATACATCCTAAATTCTTCTATATGCATGATTTGTAATCATTAAGATCTAAATAAATACCAGAGACATCTTTATCTGGTCATAAGTTACCTCGCCTTTCAACAGATCAAAAATAGGTTTTAAACTGATTCTTTCTCCAGGTCCGGTTTCTTTCAACAGTTGATTTCTGGCCTTTTTAACCTTGTTCAAAACCTTAGTGTCAGGTTTAAAATTACTGAGATCAGTTTTCGGATACAGCGCTGCAATCTTGATCAAATGTGTAGCAACTGTGCCAAGAGTCAAATCTCTTTCTATCACAATGTCTTCCAAAGAATGTCCTTTATCTATAAGCTGTTTGGTGATTAAGTAGGTAGATTTCTTGGTTACTTTCTGTCCTTTTTCCAAGTTTTTACGGTTTTCCCGGATCTCATCTTTATCAATAACCCCTCCGCTCTTTTTAATAAAATTTCGCGCCTCGATATCCAAGTCTTCCATTTCAATGGATGCTTCAACTTCACTTGATAATTCCTGAAATCTGAGATCAGCCTTTAGGGCCAGGCCATCGACCTCAAGCGCCGTACTGTTAATTCCCTTCAACTGCAAGCCATTGAGACCTTTTACCCTCGATAAGGCCACATACCCCTGCCCTTTCTCAAAAGTTTTACTCAGGTCCATGACAGCACTATCAAGAGTCATCCCTTGACTTTTATGTACCGTTATGGCCCAAGCCAGTCTTAAAGGAACTTGCACATAGCTTACCAGAAGTTTTCCAGTCTCATCTTCTATCCTCCAGTCTTCAGGCTCAGCTGTGATCTCATAGCCATTATTCAATTGAATGACCGGATAACCTTCATCATTATATCGTAACACTTTCCCCAATGAGCCATTGAGGTATCCCTTTTCATAATTGTTCTTAACGAACATTACTTTAGCATCCTTTTTGAGCTCCAGGGTCTCAGGTGCCATGATCGATCTTTTAATCGTTTCAGCTAATTTCAGATTTCCTTTTACTTTGGCCTTAAACAATTTTTTTCTCCCTTTGATTTTCGTAATATGAGCCGTATTGATCCTGTCAACATCCATATTATGTGTATACAATCGGGTTGGTTCCTCTGCATCTATGAGGTCTTTAGTGGATTGCAACAAAGCAATCGATCTTTCTGATACAGTTCCTTGTCTGATCTCATTAAGAATGTCATTGAGTTCACTATCGGTTTGTCTGTATTGATCGGTCAAATAACAAATTGACAGTTTCGCATTTAACCAGGACTGGGACATAAAACAAAACTTATCTCTGTTTGTTTCACCCGAGCTACCAATGGGTGGTAATTGAAAAAAATCGCCACAAAGTACCACTTGAATGCCTCCGAAAGCTTTATCATTTTCCCTAAAGAACTGCAGTACTTCATTGACAAGATCAAATTGCTTTTTATGAAGCATGGAGATCTCATCTATGATCAGGACCTTTGTTTTTTCTATATGTTTTTTTAGGTATTTTTTCTCCTTAAGATCCCTTAGGTTTCTCAAGCTTAGAGAATCCTTTATACCAATTCCAGACCAGGCATGAATCGTTGTGCCCTGCAAATGAGTGGCGGCAATACCAGTAGAAGCTGTAATAGATACAGGTACTTTCCTTGCCTTTAGGTATTGTATATATTTATTGAGAACATAGGTCTTTCCTGTGCCGGCTGAGCCGGTTAAAAACACATTATCTCCTGATTTAAGTATGGCCAGAGCCTGTTCCTGATTCACGTTATAATTTTGGTTCTTTTGTGAGCTAAATTAGGCTTCCAGTTTTTCTACGAGTTTTTCCTTTAGCATGACCCCTTTGTTGTTTTTCGCTAGCAGCAGATCTTCATAATCTAAAGTCCAGCCGATGGTCTCCACGATATTTTGAATGAGCAGCACTGCCTCAAGCGCTTCACTTTTTGCCGTATCAAACAAGCCACTTTCAGGGATCTTTAACAATACATGTTCCTTAGCCTGCGAATTGACTTCGGTAAGATCAGTTGAATCGAATTTATTGAACAATCCCTCCTTTTTATCATAATACTTTAGGTCGGTTTCAAGGCTTAAGATCTGAGGATCGGGAAATTCAGTAAGCCTGATCACCTTTTTATCATTGTTCGCCTCCATTTTTATTTTTGACAGATCATAACCCACATGCGCCTTGGCATTGATCAGCAATATTGCTTTCTTTTTACTGGAAACCATACTCATAAATCGTTCCTTGGTATTCTCATAGTGATAGATCTCTGCAAACTCTCCTTCAACAGTGATCAGTTTCCAAACCTTTCTGATCTTTTCCATGATGACCATGGATTGAGAATTGGTAATGTCTTTCCTTTTTTGAATTTTGATATATTTCAAAACCCAATAAGTGATGATTGCACCGAGAAATAAACCTAATAAACCTTCCATATAATAATTTGATGATTTAAAAGTACTAAATATATCATACTTTCAATAAAAACAGATCAGCAGAGATTCCATCCGCAAGAAAATAACTTTCGGGCCTTAGAAATAAATGCTCCTGCTCTACATATAAGATTCCCTTTTTTAAATATTTTTCTGCCTGAATAAGTATCTCTTTTTTATAACTATCTCCGATTCTTTTACCAATCTCATTGAGATCAACTCCCCAGATAGTCCTCAGGCCCGTCATGATAGCTTCATTGGTCTTGTCTTCAGTACTCAGGAGCTCTCTTTCAAGGGGCAGTAAGCCTTTCCCAATTGAAGAAATGTATTTGGCATTGTTAGCGATGTTCCAACTGCGTTGTAAACCATCATAAGAGTGAGCTGCAGGTCCTATCCCCAAATAACTGACGCCTTTCCAATAAGAGGTATTATGCTTTGAAAAAAAACCTTCCCTTCCGAAATTTGAAATTTCATACTGAATATACTCCTGCTTTTTAGTTTCTTCCTGTAAAATCTTAAAATGCTTTTCGGTCAAAGAGTCTATAGGAGCTTGATATTTACCACTTTTGATAAAATGATCAAGAGCCGTTTTTGGTTCAACCGTCAGGGCATAACTTGAAATATGTTTCACTCCAAGTTCAAACGTATATTCAAGATTCTTTTTCCAGCTTTCCTCACTAAGATGTGGCAATCCATAAATAAGATCTATGGTGATATTATCAAAATGCTTTGTTGCCAGCTCCATAGAACTTCGGGCCTGCTCTGTATTATGAGCCCTGTTCATATATTCAAGGTCCTGATCAAAAAAAGATTGTACCCCAATACTCAAACGGTTTACGCGTGAAAGTGCTAATGCTTCTATCTTTTCTTGTGTAAGATCATCCGGATTTGCTTCCAGCGTGATCTCAGGATCATCAACCACATCATAATGCGCCTCTATAAGTTTAATTATTTGGTTGATTTCCCTTTCACTAAGCAAGGAAGGTGTTCCACCTCCAAAATAAATAGTTGCTACCTGATCTGATATTTCAGACTTTCGCAACACCAACTCCTTAGCTATGGCTTCAAGCATATCTCCTTTCTTTTTAAGCGAGGTCGAAAAGTGAAAGTCACAGTAATAACAGGCCTGCTTACAAAAGGGAATATGAATATAAATACCAGACATAAGGACTTGAAAATATTAGATCTGCAAGATACAAAGTAAGCAGCACTATCAAATATTTAATGATTGCTAAATGAAAGGTTAACAAGTCAAGAAGTACTTATAAATTATGATAGCTATAGGTCAAGGTTATTTTGCCCTTTACTTGTTCATCTTTTTCTGGATAATTTTTACGAGTTAATCACATGAAGAGGTTACTCAAAATGATGCTCTTCAACAAATTCATCCAATCCTTTTCTCATTTTGCTTTACGAACGAGCCCCAACCGGTATAACCTTTACCTGACTGTTCTTTTCCTTCGTTATAAAAATGACAAACAGCTGCGGCAAGACCGTCAGTAGCATCTAGATTCTTGGGAATCTCTTTAAGGCCCAAAACACTCTGTAACATTTTAGCCACCTGCTCCTTAGAAGCGTTTCCATTTCCGGTAATGGCCATTTTTATTTTTTTCGGAGAATATTCTGTAATGGAAACCTCTCTGGACAATCCGGCCGCCATAGCTACGCCCTGAGCCCTCCCTAATTTCAGCATAGACTGAACATTTTTACCAAAAAAAGGTGCCTCAATGGCTATTTCATCGGGATGATACGTATCGATAAGCTCAATGGTTCTTTCAAAGATCAGTTTGAGTTTCGTATAATGATCGCTGTACTTTTTTAACATCAGCTCATTCAATTGCATAAAGTACATTTGCTTATTGACCACTTTGATCAGGCCATACCCCATCACTGTGGTTCCGGGGTCAATTCCCAATATGATTTTCTCTTTTGGCAATTTTAATTCTTTTGATTGTTGTAGGTAAATATCAGAATGATATTTTGTTTCTTTGCGTAAATGTACAATAACTTGCAAAAATACTTTTCGAGTTTGGTATTTTTAATTAAAATACTGATTGTTGCCGGGGCTTATTATGTGATATCCGATAAGCTACTAAATGACAGTAATTTTAGTAGTTTTTTATGGATGGAACGCATTGAGATATTGGGTTCAACCAGTTTGTCTTTTATCCTTTTATTACTTTTGTTTACCCTGATCAACTGGTTACTTGAGATCTTAAAATGGAAAAC
>CBDULU010000070.1:0-8369 GCA_965368155.1 uncultured Flavobacteriaceae bacterium | reverse complement strand
TAATCGGAAATAACCATCACCTGGCCCCTATTAAATGAGAGGATTTTCAGATGTTTGAAAAAGATCTTCCAGGTAAAAACACCACCGGCTGGGGTACCACATCTGATGACATCGGAGCCATACCCAAAGAAGTATGTGAAACGATCAATGGTTCCTGGGGCTTTAATTTACAAGACAAAAAACATAAATCGGATGCAGCATTGATCCAATATTTGATCAATGCGGCAGGATACGGAAGTAATTTATTACTCAATGTAGGGCCCATGCCTAACGGAGAAATTCAACCTGAACACATAGCCTCACTAAAAAACATGGGCACATGGCTCGACAAAAATGGAGAAACTATCTATGGCACCCGCCAAGGGCCCGTTGCCCCAAGTGGTTCTATGGTATCTACCCAAAAAGAAGGTGTGGTCTATCTTCATCTTCTCGACAATAAAAAAGATACCTACTTAATTCCTCATTTTAAAGGAAAGATCAAAAAAATGACCTTCTTTGCAAATGGTCAAAAAGTGGCGCATAAGGTGGATGAATTCGGCCTTACTTTTGCGGTGCCTAAGGAAGTCAGAGATGAGATCGATACCATCATAAAAATGGAACTCTAAGCATACTTCTTTATAAAAATAGAAGGCTGCCTAATTCTATTAACCGTAGTGATTTGAATTTTATACTGGTTCCAACAAGTACTAGTATCCTAACTTTTTCCTGACTCTTTTAAGAACCTCATCAGCTACCTGGTGGGCCTTTTGGGCTCCTTGCTTTAAGATCTGGTCAACCTCTTCCAGATGGTTCATATAGTAATGATACTTTTCACGTTCAGTCTTAAAGGTTTCGACGAGCAATTCATAAAAAGCTTGTTTGGCATGGCCGTATCCATAGTTTCCGCCCAAATAATTCGCTCTCATTTCTTCAATTTGTGATGGACTGGCCACCAATTTATACAAAGCAAAGAGATTACAAGTATCCGGATTCTTTGGATCCTCCATGGGTGTTGAATCGGTTTTGATCTTCATGATCTGTTTTCTCAACTGTTTGTCAGCCAAAAATATATCGATGATGTTTCCTTTGGACTTGCTCATTTTTTCACCGTCAGTTCCCGGAACATACATGGTGCTTTCCTGAATTTTCGCCTTAGGTGGTACAAGTGTATCTCCCATTTGATGGTTAAATCTGTTGGCCACATCTCTTGACATTTCAAGATGCTGCAGCTGATCCTTTCCTACAGGAACCACATCAGCATCATACAAAAGAATATCAGCCGCCATCAACATAGGGTAAGAAAAAAGACCCGAATTCACGTCTTCCAATCTGTCTGCTTTATCCTTGAAACTATGGGCCAGTGTCAATCGCTGATAAGGGTAAAAACAGCTCAAATACCAGGATAGTTCAGTCACTTGAGGAACATCACTTTGTCTGTAAAAAACCGTTTTATCCACATCCACACCGAAAGCAAGCCAGGTAGCTGCAGTGCTATAGGTATTCTGTCTCAATTCACTGGCATTCTTGATCTGGGTCAAAGAATGAAGATCTGCTATAAATAAAAAGGATTCTTCTTTTGATTCCTTCGACATCCTTATTGCAGGAATGATGGCACCTAGTAAATTTCCCAAATGAGGTGTGCCTGTACTCTGCACTCCGGTTAATATTCTTGACATGTAACTTTCTTAAGAATTTGAAAGGCAAAAATAAGGAAATAAGCCTGAATATATAATGATTAGGTCAGAATCTCTTTGAAGTTATTCTCGCATATAAAAACTGTCATCCAGGTGATTTATTTTTTGATCAATCGCCCGATATAGAGTATAACAACAGCTCCCGCAACTGAACTAATCAAAGAACCAATAAGTCCTCCGTCTGTGCTTAAACCGAATAATCCAAATAACCAGCCTCCCACAACTCCACCTATGATACCCAGTACCATGTTCATTATCAGGCCAAAACCACCGCCTTTCATGATTTTTCCAGCCAGCCAGCCCGCAATTGCGCCAATTATAATAAAATAGATAAAGTTCATAATCAAAAGTTTAATCAGTTAATATTGAATAAATTTAAAGAAAAAAATAAAGTTTATTCGTTTTAAAAATATAAAATCCTTCATCTGACGAATTTTAGTAATTTTGAATACTATGAAAAATAAAACGACTTTTTACGATTCCAAAGAAGAAACCATCAATATCATCACGCATGGAATAGGTTTTATTCTCAGTATTGTTGCCTTGGTCATTCTCATGGTAAGTGCTTCGAAATACGGCAACGCCACCCATATCACGAGTTTTGCCATTTTTGGCGCCAGTTTAATTGTTTTGTATGCTGCCTCCACCCTATATCATTATGCTAAAAACCCTGAAATAAGGCACAAGCTGAATATCCTTGATCACTCGGCTATCTATGTTTTAATAGCCGGTACCTATACCCCATTTACATTGGTAGTTTTAAAAGGTTGGGTCGGTTGGACCATTTTTGGTATTTCTTGGGGACTAGCCCTTGTGGGGATTATTTTTAAAGTGTTTTACTTCGGGAAGTATGACAAGATCTCGACCATGGCCTATGTCTTAATGGGCTGGGTTATTATTTTCGCGATTAAGCCTTTGATCGAAAGTTTTCCCACACCCGGTTTGCTATGGCTCCTCGCTGGTGGTTTGGCCTATACAATTGGTGCAATATTGTATAGTGTAAAAAGTATACGTTTCAACCATGCCATATTTCACGTCTTTGTGCTCATGGGAAGTTTCTGTCATTTTATGGCAATATTCCTTTACGTACTGCCGGAAAGATAGCTTACTTTTCTTCCTTTTGGTGAAGAAATCTTGTCAGTTGCATGGATAGATCCAGAAGAATGATCTTTGCGTTACCATTTCTTTCAATATGGTAAATGGCATCCTCAATAGCCTTGTTAATATCCTCAATATTGGCGCCATGCACAAAGGGAGCAAATTTTTCCAAATCAAAATTGCTCTCGTTCGACTCGAAAAAGACCAGCGAACGTGCATTATAATTTGTCAGTAAGGCCTGTCTGAAAAAATGCGAGCAGTATTTTAAAAACCTTTTTTGAGTCTCTCTGCCGGTTTTTGCGATTTCCTCACTCCATTTGATCAAGTCCTGTACCACGCTGGCGTCTCCTTTTGCCCTGAATGCCGCTCTCACCCATGTGACAAACCATCTTTCAAAGGCAAGTTCATTATCATCATGGTGAAACAGATGCAAGGCTTTGTTCCAGTTTCCATTTGATTGTTGTGCAATTTTTATGGCTTGATTTTCATCGACTTTATGCTTCTGCATTAACGCATCAATGATATTTTGTTCAGTGAGCGGTTGAAAATAAAGTACCTGGCATCTTGACAGAATGGTTTTAATGATCCGCTCCTCATTCTCGGCGATTAATAAAAACAGGGTGCGCTCGGGTGGTTCTTCGATCAGTTTCAACAGTTTATTGGCTGCCGAAGTATTCATTTTATCCGCCATCCAAATAATCATCACTTTATACCCTCCTTCATAAGGTTTTAAAATCAGCTTCTTAACGATCTCCTCTGCCTCGTCCACCCCAATTTGACCTTGTTTGTTCTCAATTCCCAGTAATTGATACCAGTTAAATAAACTTCCATAAGGTGTCTCTTTGACGAATTGTCTCCATTCTTCCATAAAGGAATTACTGGTCGGATGTTTTTTAACCCTGTCATTTGTTGTTACCGGAAAGGCAAAATGAAGATCAGGATGCATGAGTTTTTCAAACTTCAGATTGCAGGAGGCGTTTCCATTATTATTCTCTCCCCCACTGTTGTGACAAAGTATATATTGCGCATATGCAATGGCCATGGCAAGAACACCACTCCCTGTAGGCGCAATAAATAACTGTGCATGAGGAATCCTTGCATTCTCAACCGTTTTGGTCAAGTGATGCTTGATATGCTGCTGCCCAATGATGTCTGAAAATAGCATTCGAATGAATCTTAATGTACAAAGAAAACAAAAAGTTAGGATTTACACCGATAAAGAAGGACTAATTTCAAAGTCAATGATTGTTTAAAAAAACCTATTTTTGCCAAAAAATGAAAACGGGTGATTCTGGTTTCTAAATGTTTTAACGGAGACTATTTCATCAATCGCAATTTCAATTCATGGTCATTATCACATTACAGAGAAAAAAATGTATTGGTTGCAATTATTGCGTTGAACTAGCACCAAAACAATTTCAAATGTCAAAAAAAGATGGCAAGTCCGTTTTGTTGCATTCAAGCGATAAAAAAGGGTTTTTCACCATTAAATCACCAGACATGTCAATTTTGGAAGATGCTACCAAAGCCAAGGAGGCCTGCCCTGTAAACATTATCAGCGTCAAGGAAAATTAAGCGCTTGTTTGAATAATTTTAACCGATGTTTTTAGTTTATCATTATTGAGTATATTTACCTAAAATTTTTCGAACTTATATTGAGAATTTACCTGTTATGACATTGCATGGTGCAAAAGAAAGAACGGTGATTGAATTAATTCAAAATCAGGTAAATACCAATTCTCAATTCAAAATATAAACATATTATGAGCTGTACTTCGTGCTCATCCTCTATAGATGGATTGCCTCTGGGCTGCAAAAATAATGGTGCCTGTGCTTCGGGAAGCTGTGACAAAATGAATGTTTTTGACTGGCTTGCAAACATGTCTTTGCCCAACGGTCAAAAGCCTTTTGACATTGCTGAAATCAGATTCAAAAATGGACGGAAGGGATTTTACAGAAACACAAAAGAACTTCAAATTTGTATTGGTGATGTTGTAGCCGTAGAAAGCTCTCCTGGGCATGATATTGGAGTTGTGTCCTTGACCGGTGAGCTTGTTAAGGTTCAAATGCGTAAAAAGAAGGTTACTCCAACCAAGGAAGATATTGCTCAGATCTATAGAAAAGCTTCTGCAAAAGATATTGAGATCTGGACCACAGCCAGAAACAAAGAAAAAGAGGTTCAAAAAAAATCAAGACTGATCATTAGCAGATTAGGACTAAAAATGAAATTGTCTGATGTTGAATTTCAAGGTGATGGCAACAAAGCCACATTTTATTATACAGCAGATGATCGTGTAGATTTCAGACAATTGATCAGAGAACTTGCAGGTACTTTTAGCCTTCGGGTTGAAATGAAGCAAGTGGGCTTGAGACAGGAAGCTGCTCGTTTAGGTGGTATTGGTTCCTGTGGAAGAGAGTTGTGTTGTTCAACCTGGTTAACCGATTTCAGATCGGTGAGTACTTCGGCTGCACGCTATCAACAATTATCACTGAATCCACAAAAACTTGCCGGTCAATGTGGTAAATTAAAATGTTGTTTGAACTATGAGTTGGATTCTTATATGGATGCACTTAAATCATTCCCGAAAACTAATGTTTGGTTGCAAACAGAAAAAGGTCCTGCTATTTTTCAAAAAATGGATATTTTTCAAGGATGGGTATGGTATGCCTATAAGGAAAACCCTGTTAACTGGCATAAACTTACGGTAGAACAGACCAATCAGATCATAGAACTGAACAAAAAAAACAGCAAGGCTACAAGTTTGGAAGAATATGCAATGGAGCTTGAATTTGAAGTCATAGAAACCTCTAAATTTACAGATGTTGTTGGCCAGGACAGTCTTACTAGATTTGATAAACCCAAATTCAAAAAGAAGAAAAAAAGAAGCAACAATAACCGAAATCGAAATTATAAAGGAAACAAAAAGAATCTTCAAAAAAAGAATAATTAAGAATGAAAGTTCAAATGATGAAGATAGGTATTGGCTTAGGTAAACTATTTTTAGCACTGACCGTATTGACCTTTACCCTGTCTTGTACAAATAATACTATTTACAATCAATACCAACACATTGAAAATAGTGAGTGGCATAAGGATTCTATCATCAATTTTAAAATCAATTCCACTGATACAATTTCAAAAAACAATCTCTATGTCACCCTGCGTAACAATAAGGATTATGAATTCAGTAATTTGTTTCTGATTGTCGGCATCAAATTTCCGAACAATTATCAAATAGTAGATACGCTTGAGTATGAAATGACAAGTCCTGAAGGCCGGTTTCTTGGAAGTGGTATGACGGATATCAAAGAAAATAAATTAGAATATAAAACCAACGTGACCTTTTCATTGATCGGAGATTATGATGTCTCGGTGCAACAGGCCATGAGAAGAACAAGGGATATTGATGGGCTCAACGCCCTGAATGGTATCACCGATGTTGGATTACAAATTGAAAAATTAAATTAATGGCTCAAAAAAGTCAAAAGACAGGTGTAAGTAAATTCACCCAATGGATCTGGAGGTTATTCCTCGGAGGAATGATATTTTTGTTTTTACTCTTTTTCCTGGCGGCTCTCGATGTTTTTGGAAAACTTCCAACTTTCGAAGAATTGGAAAATCCTGAAAATAACCTTGCCACAGAGGTTATTTCTATCGATGGGGAAACCTTAGGGAAATATTACAGAGAAAACAGAACTCCTGTAAAATTCAGGGAGTTGCCTGAAAACCTTATTCAGGCTTTGATCGCTACAGAAGATGAACGCTACTATGAACATTCAGGAATTGATTTTCAAGGTACGGCACGAGCAGCAGCAAAATTAGGGAAAGACGGTGGAGCAAGTACCATTACCCAGCAACTTGCCAAGATGCTTTTTACCAAAAAGGCCTCCGGTAATATTGCCAAAAGGTTGATCCAAAAAGTTAAAGAATGGGTCATTGCGATCAGGCTGGAAAAACAATATACCAAGAATGAGATTATCACCATGTATTTTAACAAGTACGACTTTGGGCATGCTGCCGTTGGTATTAGATCGGCGAGTAGGATTTATTTTGGAAAGGAGCCCAATGAGCTAAACATGGAGCAATCTGCTATGTTGGTGGGAATGCTTAAAAACTCCTCGCTTTACAATCCTATGAGACGTCCCGAAATGGTAGAGCAGCGAAGAAATGTTGTTTTCGGTCAAATGTTGAGAAATGAATTTATCAACGAACAGGAAAAGGATTCGCTTCAAAATCTGCCACTTGAACTTGATGTCAACCTTGAAGGTCATAGTGACGGAACCGCGACTTACTTTAGAGAATATGTTCGTGAATTTATGAGACAATGGATGAAAGAACATCCAAAACCTAACGGAGAGAGTTATAATATTTACCGTGATGGTCTTAAAATTTATGTGACGCTAGATTCGAGATTACAGGAAAATGCTGAAGAAGCCATGGCAGAGCATTTGACAAATCTACAAAGGATCTTTTTTAAACAACAAAAAAAGAATAAAACGGCACCATTTTATGATCTTGAAAAAGAACAGATAGAAAGCACTATGCTATCGTCCATGAAAAGGAGTGAACGATGGAGAAAAATGAAACAAAATGGAGCCTCAGAAAAAGACATCAAGGCATCATTCCATGTGGAGAAACCTATGAAAATGTTTTCATGGAAGGGCGAAATAGATACTGTATTGACACCTTATGATTCTATACGGTATAATAAATTTATTTTACAATCAGGTTTGTTATCAACTGATCCGACCACCGGGCACGTCAAAGCATGGGTGGGAGGTATCAATTACAAATACTTTCAATACGATCACGTAAAGCAAGGAAAAAGACAGGTAGGTTCTACTTTTAAGCCTTTTGTTTATGCCACGGCCATCAACCAATTAGGTTTGTCGCCTTGTGATGAATTTCCCAATACGCCTTATACCATTCCTGCCGGTAAATACCATCTCGATGAAGATTGGACACCTAGAAATTCGGGAGATGAATATGGAGGGTTAAGAACTTTGAAAAATGCATTGGCAAATTCCATCAATGTAATTTCTGCAAACCTGATCGACCAAACAACACCTCAAAATGTGGTAAGAATGGCGAAAAACCTGGGTGTAGAAACTGATATTCCAGCGGTTCCCTCGGTAGCTTTGGGTACGGTTGACCTAAGCCTTTATGAAATGGTTGGGGCCTTAAATACTTTTGCCAATAAAGGGATGTATGTCAAACCCATGATGATCCTCAGAATTGAAGATAAAAACGGTACGATTTTAGAAGAATTTACTCCTGAAACCAAAGAGGTTTTAAGTGAAAGTATCGCCTATACCACCATTAACTTAATGGAGGGAGTAACCAGTTATGGTTCCGGGATAAGGTTAAGAACTACTGGCGGAAAATATCCTGATAATGTTGCAACCGGTTATCCTTATAAATTTGATAATCCTATTGCTGGGAAAACGGGTACTACACAGAATCAGTCTGATGGCTGGTTTATAGGACTGGTTCCTAATTTATCAACAGGTATATGGGTGGGTGCCGAAGATAGATCTGTCCATTTTGTGGATATTACACGTGGGCAAGGGGCTTCAATGGCCTTACCGATCTGGGCA
>CBDULU010000069.1:0-8400 GCA_965368155.1 uncultured Flavobacteriaceae bacterium | reverse complement strand
GCAAAATATACATTTGGTAGCAGAAGTATCAGATATGACACCCTATGTTGGTGAAAGTATTTCAGTGGTGTATAAACTATTTGTTGACATCAATCAGGTAAACGTTCAAAATACCCGAGAAGCTTCTTCTCCATCGTTTAACGGATTTTGGAACCAGAATATTGAGGTTAAAAAATGGGTGGCTAAAAACGGAACTTATGGGGGTAAACCACATCGGTTTGTGATCGTAAGAAAAACGGTATTGATCCCAACTAAGGCAGGGAAATTAGAGATTGAACCATTAGAAATGGAAATTACCGCAGGTGTTCCCATTGGCAGAAGAGACTTTTTTGGGAACATGTTGATGAACGATGTCAACTTTACCCTCACCTCGGGAAAAAGAACAATTAGGGTCAAAGAATTGCCATCAGAAGGTAAACCCTTTAATTTCAATGGAGCCGTAGGTGATTTTGAGTTTTCAGTAACACCTAGCAAGACAGAATTAAAATCGAATGAATCAGCTCAGATAAAAGTAGAGTTAAAAGGTCAAGGAAATTTGAAATTGGTTCAGTTGCCTGGTATCGAAACCTCTAATGGTTTGGAAGTGTATGATCCCGAACACAAGGAGAATATAAAGACAACCTTAAATGGCTTGTCGGGCAGTGTTTATGATCAATATGCCGTGGTACCCCTATCTCGAGGTAAGTTTAAGATTCCTGGCGTATCATTTTCTTATTTCAATCCAAAAGAAGGAAAGTACCATTCTGTAGATACGGCACCTATCATGTTGAACGCCCTGAGTGGAGTTGAACTATCGGATGAAACCATAGTGAGCAATAAGCAAGCAGTGATTACTAGTGAAGGCGATATCCGTTATATTCATTTAAAAACAGCTTTTGTATCTA
Source organism: uncultured Flavobacteriaceae bacterium (assembly GCA_965368155.1). Classification (GTDB taxonomy): domain Bacteria; phylum Bacteroidota; class Bacteroidia; order Flavobacteriales; family Flavobacteriaceae; genus Lutimonas. Next base: position 7,516 of record CBDULU010000069.1, on the reverse strand, counting down.
CTTTGGAAGATGAGGAATTCTTCGGCTCCGACCTTTTTTACTTGTTAATGATTCTTCCTTTGTTATCTATCCCTTTAGGGATTTTTATAGGCAGGAAAAAACAGGAAAGAGATAGTGATATTGTCGGGAATAAAAGAAGGAAGGCAGACAGACTTGCTAGAAAATTCTTGTCTCAGGCAAGAAAGGAATTGGGTAAAAAAGAGGCATTCTATATCGCTTTAGAAAAGGCGCTTCACAACTACCTTAAGGCAAAATTACATGTCGAAACCTCTGAGATTTCTATCGAAAAAATCGCTGAGATTCTGCATAATAAACAAGTAGATGAGTCAACAATTCAGGAATTTAGTAAGGTGTTGGAAAATTGTGATTATGCACGCTATACACCATCGACTGATGTGATGATGAAACAGGAATACGAGAATGCGAAAACGGCTATTTCGAAAATTGATAAACAACTGTAATTGAAGAAAGTTTAAAATTATACATGTTGAAATTTTTAGTACATATTGTTTTTATTGCCCTCTTATCACTAACAGGAGAGCACATGCAGGCGCAGGATGCTGACAGCTTGTTTGTGGCAGCAAATAAATCATACCAACAAGAAAACTATATGGAGGCGTTGGAGTTCTATCAAAAAATAGAGAAATCCGACCTGCAATCTGCTGCCTTATATTTCAATATGGGCAATATCTATTATAAAACGAATCAAGTAGCACCGGCAATTTATTACTATGAAAAAGCCCTCAAACTCGCTCCAAATGACAAAGACATTCAGTTTAATCTGAAATTTGCGAACAGAATGATACTCGATAATATAGAGCCTCTTCCAAAAAGTCTTTGGCAAAAGTTTATGGATGGAGTTATTTTAAGCTTCACTTATGAGACCTGGGCTAAAATTGCGGTTAGTTTGGCATTTGTATTTGCCATTTTGTTCTTGATGTATCATTTTTCTTATAGCACAAGTAAAAAACGTATATATTTTATTACCAGTATTTTATCTGTAATATTTGTAACTACAAGCTTGTTTTTTGCCTATAGAAATAAGCATTATGTTGACAACAATATTGAAGCGATTATTTTTTCTGCTGCTGCTGAAGTTAAAAGTGCCCCCACAAATTCGAGTGACGTTTATTTTGAACTTCACGAAGGAACTAAGGTCCTGATCCTTGAAACCCTGGATAACTGGAAAAAGATCAAAATTGCTGATGGAAAAATGGGCTGGATCAATACAACTGCTCTTAAGGAAATTTAAAAGATCTGGCGAAACATGTTTACTTTTTGGAATTAAAGACATTAGTCAGCCCCTGACTTAAGTCAGGGTCTTATTTAAGTGAGCCCCTCACTTAAATCAACCCTTGAGTCAACTATCACGGTTTAAAACAAACCGGTAAGATCTCACCTTTGGCTAGACAATATTTTTCGACAAGTTCTGGGCTTAGGGTTTTGGAATAATCTACTTCGTCAACTTTGAATCCTGCTTTACGCAGTCGATTGAAATAATCTTTGCCATAAATTCTGACATGATCATATTGTCCAAAATGTTTGGCCCTATCTTCGGGAGTTTTGATGTTGGAATCTTCGTAAGTTTTTTCTCTAGCGAGTTCCTGAGGTACTTGAAAAATACCCATGCCACCAGGTTTCATTACCCTGAATAATTCCTTCATGGCTTTGCTGTCGTCCTCAATATGCTCCAGAACATGGTTGCAAAACACAATGTCGAATTCATTATCATTGAAGGGAAGATCGAGTATATCTGCCTTAACATCTACAATAGGAGAATAAAGATCCGCTGTGGTATAGTCAAGGTGTTTCATCTTTTTAAAGAGAGACAAGAAACACTGTTCAGGAGCCATGTGCAATACTTTTAGCGGCTTATGAAAAAATGCTGTTTCATTTTTAAGGAATAGCCAAAGGAGGCGATGTCGTTCTAACGAAAGCGTACTTGGCGATAATACATTGGGTCTTTGCTGACCATAACCATAAGGTAAAAAACGTTTAAAACTTTTTCCATCAATAGGATCAGTATAGGTATCTCCTTTTAACCAGAAAGCAAGAAAGGGTCTGGCGAGATAACTCATTTTTATCAAATAGGGGCGGGGGATCGTATTCAGCACAAATTTGAAGATCTTCATGGAATACTTTCTTAGTTAGCTCTGAATTCGTCTTCTTCGTTTGTCACAATACCCAAAGCTTCATTGATATATTTAAAAGTAGAAAGCAATTCAGGTTTTCCATTTAATATAGCAACATCATGCTCAAAATGGGCACTAGGCTTATCATCAGCAGTTTTTATAGTCCATCCATCGCTGAATTGTTTGATCTTATGGGTACCCAAATTGATCATAGGCTCAATGGCAACGACCATACCTTCTGCAAATTTCTTTCCTTTTCCTCGTCTACCATAGTTTGGCATTTCGGGATCTTCATGCATCTCTCTTCCCAGACCATGTCCAACAAGTTCTCTCACAACTCCATAACCATGACTTTCAGTAAACTGCTGGATGGCATATCCTACATCACCAACTCTGTTACCAGCCCTGAATTCCCTTATCCCTACATAAAGGCTCTCTTTCGTAATATCCAGAAGTTTTTTTGTTTCTTTATCAATGTCACCTACTGCAAAAGTATAGGCATGATCACCATAGAAACCATTTTTCAAGGCACCGCAATCGACCGAAATAATATCTCCTTCTTTTAAGGGCTGACTATTTGGAATGCCATGAACCACCTGTTCATTCGGGCTCATACACAAGGTGTTGGGAAAGTCATATAAGCCTAAAAAACCTGGTACTGCGCCATGATCTCGAATATACTCTTCAGCGATTTTATCCAGTTCCAAAGTACTAATACCCGGTTTGATCGCTTTCGCAATTTCACCTAGTGTCTTTGAAACGATAAGAGCACTTTCTCTCATCAATTCGATCTCCTCACGGGATTTAATTTGTATCATGACTTGTGTTTAATGAGGCAAAGATACTGTAAAAAGATATTGATCCAAAGGGAATCATTTCTTCTATTTTTCAGTTATTGAGTGAGACAAAAGGTGTTTTATTTTTTCTACAACTACCTTAGGTTGAATAGTTTTCATACAATCTGAATAGCCCGGAACAATTTTGTTGCCGTAAACGGAAGTTGGCAAAAACGGATATTTCTCTGTATCCGGAAGTAGACTGTTTTCTATAGGTTGTCTAAAAGGAACGAATCCGGTAAAAGGATGGGTATTACCCCACATTGTGATCACAGGAACTTTATACATAGCAGCCATATGACCGTTTCCGGAATCCATACTTAGCATGAGATCAAGGTTGCTTATTAGATCCAATTCCTGTTGAAAAGTTAAAGTACCTGCCATGTTGATACAATTATTTGAAACAGAAGCCATAGATTTTAATTGTTCCACTTCTTTTTTACCTCCTCCAAATAGGAATATTTTCACCTCCTCTTGCAGTAATAATTGTATCACCTCTTTCATTAAATTCAAGGGATACATTTTGGTCTCGTAGGTGGCAAAAGGTGCTATCCCTATCCATTTCGAATTTTTTTCCCCTGAAATACGTTCAATTTCGATTGACATAGGTTGTTTGTCAAACAGCTTTACTTCTGAAAGGGTTATTGGGAGTTGTAATTTTTTGCAGACTTCGGCATGGCGATCGATCATTGATTTCATAGGAGAAAGAACCTTTGGCGCTAAGGCAGTCAACTTTTTTCTTTCTTTTCTGTCCTTATTTAAGGAAACAACAGGAACCTTATTCCATTTAAAAAAAGTGGCTATCACTTTTGATCGCAATACATTATGCAAGTCCGCAAAGGCGTCAATTCCTAAAATAGAAAGGTCCTTATAAAGCTTATATAATCCTTGCAAACCGGTTTGGGAATCCTCAACATCTGCAGCATAAAAATGTATATCGGGTATAGAAGTAAAAAAAGACTTAAAAAGAGGTCTAGATACTATGGTGATTTTTAATTTGGGATACTGTTGTCGCAGTGCCAATACAACAGGAACGGTCATGGCTACGTCACCAATGGCAGATAAGCGCATGATCAATAAATGTTTAGGATGCTTTAATTCATTTTCGAGCACGAAGCACAGGATTTAAATTATCATCATTGTACATTTTCATCTGTTTATACACCTTCATGTATTTATCACCCTCATTAAAATCCTCTAACAATTCATCAATGGCCCTGCAGAGGTCTGTTTGTTGTTCTAATAACACCAATAGTTTTTTAGCGCATGCCTCTCTATGTGAATCAGAAGCATCTGTTCTTTCGGCTTCTTCTTTCATATGATAAATTTTAAGGGCCAAGATTGATAAACGATCATAAGCCCAGGCGGGACTTTCTGTATTGATCTTCGCATCTGATTTAACAGAAACACTTTTAAAAAGATCTAGAAAATAACTATCAATAAATTCAACCATATCCGTTCTGACTTGATTTGATTTATCAATCCGTCTTTTGATTTTCAATGCCTCTACGGCATCTATTTCTGGATCTCTTATGATATCTTCCAAATGCCATTGTACCGCGTCAACCCAGTTTTTATGATAAAAAAGATGTCTGATATCTTCCTTTTCAAATGGGTTACTGATAGCAGTATCTACATGATCATCTACGTGATAATCATTGATACTTTTTTCAAAAATCGTAAATGCTTCCTTTGATTTCATAATAAAAATGATATAAACAGCTATTCGAATCTCCTGAAGTTTTTCTTCACAGTAAAGAGAGTGTCTCGCCTAATTGAAAGGAATAAAGATGTTCTGATAGACCTTTTAATAAGGCCAGTAAAGGTAAGTTAAAAAACTAAAATAGATAAAAAAACAGGCATAAAACACTAGCTAAAAATGATTTCTTAGGCCAATGTCATAAAATGATAAAAAATAATAATTTTAGCTTTTGAAAAATCCAAAAAGACCTTTTTTGGTTTTATCTTTAGGTTTTTCTGTTTTTAAAAGTTGCTGATAGATTTCACCCCATCCCAGCAGACCACCAACATTTCTATCGTCAATGAATACATCTGCATTCACTTTTCGACTGATGCTACCGTCAAATTTTTCTTCCGGATAACTTTTATTAACCGCGTAAAACTCAAGGCCATTTTTTTTGCAAAAGTCTACAGCTTCCTGCAATCTTTCACCATATCTATAGGTCCATAAAATCAAGCGATGTCCTTTTTGTTGTAGTTCCAACAAAGTGTCAAATGCGAAAATTTTTGCTGGTCCAATTTTTGGATAGGCATCTTCCACTATAGTCCCGTCAAAATCAACGGCAATAAGTAAAGAATTTTTAGGTAAAATTTTCATCTCTCAAATTTTGTCAAATCTAATCATTATAAGCTCCTAAATCAAATAAAAGCCTTTCTTATACATGACATTTACATTATTAATAACGCTTCTTTTCAGCTTTTCGTGCTTTTTAAAAATGGCATCTGGTTGATCAATGTTTAAAAGATCGAGAATTGTTGGTGCAATATCACCCAACACTCCGTTTTTAATTTTATTTTCTTTATTCTTTTCTACAAGAATAAGAGGAACGGGATAAGTCGTGTGCGCAGTATTAGGCGTTCCGTCTTCGTTGATCATTTTTTCGCTATTTCCATGATCAGCGATTATGATACTTGAATAATTGTTTTCCAGGGCTGTGGTCACAACAGTTTCTAAACATCCATCTACAGCTTCAGCAGCTTTCATGGCAGCCTCCATCACACCAGTATGCCCAACCATATCTGTATTCGCAAAATTCAGGCAAATGAAGTCAGCTTCCTGTGATTTAAGTTCAGGAACAATCGCATCTCTGATATCATGAGCACTCATTTCAGGCTTCAAGTCATAGGTCGCAACTTTTGGCGAAGGGCAAAGCAATCTTTTTTCGCCTTCAAACTCTTTTTCCTGTCCTCCCGAAAAGAAGAAAGTAACGTGAGGATACTTTTCTGTTTCAGCTATTCTGATCTGCTTTTTATGGTTTTTTTCCAATATCTCACCTAATGTTTCAGACAGATTATCCTTTGGATAGACTACTGAAACCTTTTTATAGGAATCATCATAATTAGTAAGGGTTACATAGTACAATGGCATTTTATGCATACCAAATTCCTGCATATTTTCCTGGCTAAGTACTCTGGTCAATTGTCTTCCCCTGTCAGTTCTGAAATTAAAGAAAATGATCACATCATCATCTTCGATTTTGGCAATGGGTTGTTGTTGCTTATCAACCATTACAATAGGCTTTATGAACTCATCAGTTACACCATCATTATAGCTTTTTTGCATGCTTTCGGCTGCATTATGGGATTTCTCCCCGATACCATTGACCATAACATCATAAGAAAGTTTGACCCTTTCCCATCGTTGGTCCCGGTCCATGGCATAATACCTTCCACAGATAGTTGCAAGTTTACCCGTTGATTGATCCATATGAGCTTCAATTTCCTTTACAAAACCAAGGCCTGATTTTGGATCAACATCTCTACCATCCGTAAAGGCATGTACGTAAACATCATCCAATCCATAATTATTCGCTGCGTCTATCAGCCCCTTAAGATGATCAATATGAGAGTGTACACCTCCGTCAGAAAGCAGCCCTAAAAAGTGTACTTTTTTATGTTCTTTTTTTGCATAGTTAAAGGCATCAGTAATCACTTTTTCCTTGGCAATAGAGCCATCGGCAACGGCATTGTTGATCTTGACAAAATCCTGGTATACAATTCGGCCAGCTCCTAAATTCATGTGGCCTACTTCAGAATTACCCATTTGTCCTTCAGGTAAACCAACGTTTAAACCGTCTGTCCTTAAACTTGCATTTGGATAATTGGAGATCAGGGAATCAAAAAATGGCGTTTTGGCTTTATAAATAGCTGATACGTCAGGGTTTTGTGTTTCACCCCATCCGTCTAAAATGATCAAAATAACTTTTTTATCCATGGCTTTTTTTGTATTCAAAAATTGAAATGCAAAGATAAGGAACAATTCAATTTTGAACCCTATTTTCTTTGAAAATTACTGCAATTCCTGCTGAAAAATGGACATTTCGACCTTGAAGCATAATTGCTTATTAAAGGTCGTATTTAGACTGATATTTTAGCATCTAGTTAGGGATCAATCTAACAATGCCTAATTGTTCGACTGAAACATAGATATAGCCATCAGGAGCTACCTTTACCGTTCTTACTCGACCCATTCCTTCCATTAGTTTCTCCTCTTTTACCACCTTTCCATTGTCGAGAGAAACCAAATTCAAATATTCAAATTTTAATGAGCCTACCAAAAGATTGCCCTTCCATGCAGGATAGCGATCACTGTTGATAAAGGCCATACCACTTGGAGCGATAGAGGGTACCCAGTAGTGCAATGGCTGTTCCATTCCCGGAAGAGTTGTATCATCGGTGATGGTAGAATCATCGTAATTTATGCCATAGGTGATCAATGGCCAACCATAATTTTTACCGGGTTTGATAATATTGATCTCATCTCCTCCTTGTGGCCCATGCTCATGTACCCATATTTCACCTGTTCCC
>CBDULU010000068.1:0-8401 GCA_965368155.1 uncultured Flavobacteriaceae bacterium | reverse complement strand
CGTACCAGATATTGTAGCCAAATCTCGCTCCGGAGGAACAGATATTGGTATGTGAATTATGGCCGTCAATACCCCATGATGGCAATACCCAATTCATAAAGCCCTCATGACCGGGTCTTCCAACGTGATAGGCTATTTCATTATGTCTGTCTTCTTTTAAGGCTTTTCTGATCCTGTCAGCAATGGTATCCAGTGCTTCATCCCAGGAAATTCTTTCCCACTCTCCGTCTCCACGTTTTCCCTTGCGCTTTAGCGGAAATAAAATACGATCCGGATCGGTCACCTGATTAATGGTAGCAGGTCCTTTTGCACAATTTCTGCCACGACTACCAGGATGATAAGGGTTACCTTCAAACTTTTTGATCTCCCCTGAAGACTTATCAATAAAAGCAGTTAACCCACAGGCGCTTTCACAATTGAAACAAGTGGTCGGCACAATTTGATAATTGGTCTTCTTCTTTTTGGGCCATGACTTTGGGTCATATTCTATCCAGTCATTCCATTTTTCAGGAGGAGGAAAGTTTTCATACATTTCAGCCACTTCTTCATCACTAAAATGACGCATGTCAGAGTCATGTTCCTGATAACCCTCTTTATGAAGATCAGGAATTAGGCCTATTTTCTCAGCCATATTTTCTATAAAGGATGCTTTTTTATAGCCCATGTTTATGTATTTATAAGTTCAACACCCAATATTTTAGGGTCTTTAATTTTTTATCTTTTATTAGGCAAGAGGAATTCTTTGCGGAGCCTCTACCCAAATTTTTTCAGTTATATATATTCCAATGAGAATTAAAATCCCTGATCCCGCAATGGTTAAGGTGCTTGGAAAAAATTGTATCAGGATAAGCGGAACAATATTTCCGACAACTATAGTTCCAAACCAGAATAGCCCTTGATACTGTCCTTTAAGAATCATGGAGACTACTTTTTTAGCTGCTTTGGTCGGGTGCGTAATTGTCAATTCAGACACTAGGGTTAGAAGATTGACAAGCAAAGAAATACTAATGATAGTTCCTAAGGTTTCCATCCAACCTTCCGGTTTTAAAACAACAGCCAATATTGCAAAAACAGCAGCTCCTGCAAGAACACTATGAACTAGCATATGCAAGGGTAGTGTAGGGCTTTGCCAAAAATCTCTTCCCTTTGCCTGTGCGAAAAGGAATGCTGTATAAATAGCAAGGATAATTCCAAAGAAACCCGTCAATCCCAGAAGTACATTTTCAGGAATATTCCATTCAAAAAATGTTGCGGCTCCCCAAAGGGTCATTAAAAGTCCAAATATGGATATGGTATAACCTCCTTTTACAAGCCAGGAATTCCATTGTGGTCTAAGCAGTACATTTAGGAATCTGTCAGGGCGATCAAGGTCCATGACCAAAAACAGTCCGGTTAATCCTAAAAAGACTAATGACAATCCTACGGAAATAAGTTTAGTTGTATTGGAAACCTCATAACCCAGAATTATGGCCAAAAGAGGTACCAAAAACGCACCAGCGGCAATGGCTTTGGTAGTCACGTAAGCTGAGACTTCCCAACCCCAAAGAATACCTTTATCCGGAGTGTCATAAACCCTCCTGGCCTTACCATTAAGGACATCAATATAGTTTGGATTTTCAGTTTCTTTTTTCTGATAAGCAGACTGCAGCTCATTATCAATACTCATTTGTAATAAATTTATATCGTCATTGCTATGCATCAATTTTTCTGCTGCTTTGGCATAGTGCCCAACACCTCTCGCTTGAGAATTCCATAGTCCGGGTCCTGATTTTGCGGTCGTATCAGGATCAAGAGACTGATAGTCTCCATCAATATAGAACAAATTGGGTTTTGTTCCTTTTTCTGGTTTTCTGACCATCACCTGTTCTCTTGCAAGCAACATGGAAATTTCTGTTTCAGGATTTTCCATATCTCCTGCAATAATAGCATGTTCAGGACATACATCCACACAAGCAGGTGCTCTTCCTACTTCAACCCTGTGGGCGCAATAATTACATTTAGCGGCAGTATTATTATCCGGATCAATATAGAGGGCGTCATAAGGACATGCCTGCATACATGATTTACAACCGATACAACGGTTATTGTCAAAATCGACAATACCGTCATCTCTGGTATATAAGGCCTCCACAGGACAAATTTCAACACACGGGGCATCCGAACAGTGGTTACACCTCATGACTGAAAAAATCCTTCTGGTATTTGGAAAAACTCCTTTTTCGACTTGTTTTACATAGGTTCTGTTGACCCCTATAGGCACGTCGTGTTCACTTTTACAGGCAGTGGTACACGCATGACAACCGATACACTTTCTGTTGTCAATAATAAATCCATATTTCATATGCGAAATGACTTCGTATTAATGAGAATTCCTATTTATTCAGGTAATAAAGAAAAAGTACCGGGATTTTATAAAGCTTTTCCGGGTACAGTCTCCCAAATTTAATGAAATGCCTGTTTCAGGCTGTAACATTAGTTACTTAAAGGTACGCATTGATATGAAATATTTCATACATTAATCATTAATTTTTTCCTCTGATGCGTATTGGTTATTTTTGTTAAAACATATCTATGAAAATTGAAGCACTTTTTTTTGGAATGTCCAGAGATTTAGTGGGGCAAAGCCCTATTACCGTTGAATTGGATGAGGGAGTGACTGTAAAAATGTTTCGGGAAATTTTAGTGAAAAAATACCCATTGTTTTCAGAATTGGATTCCTTTGCCATTGCCGTAAACGAATCTTATGCTGAGGACGGTTTAAAATTAACAGATAAGGATACAGTGGCAATTATTCCACCAGTGAGCGGTGGCTAATTTATTTATGGAAAACAAGATTTTTATTAAGTTAACTGAAGGGGAATTATCGCTTGGAGAATGTTATGAATTTGTTCAGGATGACAGCTGTGGTGGTTTAGCTCTTTTTGTAGGGACGGTAAGAAACAATACCAAGGGAAAAGAGGTGTTGAAATTGGAATTTTCAGCCTATGAACCTATGGCTGTCAAAGAAATGGATCTTATTGCCTTAAAGGCCGTTGAAGCCTTTGGTATTCATAAGATTGCAATTCACCATGTCGTTGGGAACCTCGGGATAGGTGAAGTTCCGGTGATCATTGCTGTTTCATCTGCCCATAGGGAAGCGGCCTTTAAAGCTTGCCAATTCGCTATTGATACTTTAAAGGAGACGGTTCCAATTTGGAAAAAAGAATTTTTTGAAGATGGGGAGATATGGGTGAATGCGCATCCCTGATCAAATAATGTCCATTTTTTTTAAGAGAAAAGAGGCGTTCATGTTGCTACAGATTCCAGCTTTTAATGTATAATCGAAAAAAAGCTCTTCGTTTTTGATCTTTGCATCAAAATATTGGTTGTGTATCTGGGGATAGATTTTGTCAATATCACAAAGGCTCAGGTCATGAGTAGCAATGATGCCTGTAGAACCTGATTTCACGAGTTTTTCAACGAATTTTCTTGACCCCATTGCTTTATCCTTGCTATTCGTACCTTTTAAAATTTCATCAAGAATGATAAAGTATTTTTCTTGTTTCATTTGTTCCACAATGAACCTCAATCTCATAATTTCAGCATAGAAATAGGAACTTTCTTCTGCCAGGGAATCAGAAGTCCTCATACTTGTGATCAATTTGATTGGCGAATAGTTCATTTTTTTTGCACAAACCGGTAAACCCGTATTGGCCATCACAAGGCCCAAAGAGATGGTTCTTAGAAAGGTGCTTTTCCCAGCCATATTTGCTCCTGTGACGATATGAAAATCTTTTTCATTTATGGAAAAATCATTGTTAACCCTAGTTTGTTCATCCAGTAAGGGATGCCCCAAGGCTACTGCATGAATTATAAGGTCATTTTGAGTTACTTCAGGAAAGTGGTGGTCAGGATGATTGTAAGCATAGTTGGATAAGGATATCTGAGCGTCGAAATAAGCGATCACTTCGAACCAACTTTCCACCTGAAATTGATAGGTTTTGATCCATACATCGATCTTGTAAGTTTGACGAATGTCCCAAAGAAAAAACCCATTACCCAGAATACCAAAAAGCATATTATTTCTTTGATCAAAGGCATCCAAAATTTTTGAAAACTCTTTAAAAATGACAGAAGCTTTTTTCTTGGAAGACCTTATTTTATGTTGTTGATCTGCGGCTAGCTGCGAATTGATTGGAAGATCTTCAATTTCTTGTAACAAACTGTGATATTGTTTGAATGTATCCTTGATTAGGCCTGCATCCAAATAGAGATGATTGATCCTCTGAAAATATGGAAAAGTGATGAATAAGCCTATAAAAAACCAGATCACAAGAAGGTAAAAAGAAACCAGATCAAAAACCAATAGAAGGGTAAAGAGGATTGATAATGATGCGAAAACATAGGGAAGATAAGTCATGATAGATGGAAGAAATGACTTATAGTTGTGAATCCAAGAAATAATGGTTTTATGATCAACATCAACATTGACCATTTTGGCCAAAGCCAGAAAGCGTTGCCTCCATGAAACTTTTTGAGATAGTTCCATGATAACTTCCTGCCGGGATACAATTTGATCAGTATCGTTCTCAAGAAGCAGTTGAGCCAAGGCATTCCTACCAGATACGGTAGCAGTTCTGTTCATATATTGAAAAAAGGACCCTTTGCCAAATAAATCTATATCATTGCTGTAATAGTGTTTGGCATCAATGAACTCAGATCCTTCAGGCAGAGAACTATATTTACGATTTAAAGCATCTATTTCTACCCCATTGATTTTGATCAATTGCTCACAGAGCTTTCTTTCATTTACAAGAGATTGATGCTTTAATACAAGGAAAATAAAACCAACAATAAATGAGAGGATGATTCCTGCAAGCAATGGCTTATTTTGAAAAGCATAATACGCTGCCGGAAATGCAAGTAAAAATAATCCCAAACGCAGTACACTATAGAGATTTATCTTTTTTCTTAGCAGATCCCTTTCTTGTTCAAATCGTGTTTTTTCCTGCTGATAGAATTCTAAAGCGTCAGACATGGGCAAAGGACTTTTTTAAATGGAGCAACCATGCGCTCATTCGATTAATATTGATCAATACCATTTTTTAAACTGTAAACCAGCAGGTGAGGAAATTTTTTCTTTATTTGTTCGGTGGCCGTATAGCTTGAAATCCCCTTTTGACAGATCACCACTATTTTGTCTTCTATAAAAGATTCCAGTTTCGAAGGATCAAGACTTGAAAGAGGCATCCGGAGATCAACAGGAAAGGGATGGGGTACAGATTGATTTTCAATCACCGAAACGATTTTTAAGTTCTCATCGTGTATCCTATTTTTCAATTCATCGGCATCTATGAGTAAAGATTCATCTTGTATTTGACATCTGGCATCAAAATATTCGTTATTGTTAAATATAGCTTCCACCTCAGTTAAAGGGAAACCTGTTTGCAGTTTCATCAAAAATTGAGCATTTTCCATTGAATTATAGATCAAGATCTTGTTGATCAATGGCTTACCTGTTTCTGTTATAATTTTGATCACTTCATTGGCCTGCATCAGTCCTATGATCCCAACGATGGGGTTCAAGGTCCCGATCTCAGAACAATTAGGCACGTGTTTTTGGGGCATAGACGGGAAGGCATCTCTTAAATGAGCACTTCGCTGGTCTTTTGATTTGGCATTAAAAACACTCACATAACCATCGTGTTTATATAAAGAACCATAGATGAGTGTCTTCTTCTGAAGCACACAATAGTCGTTCATAAGGTACTTGGTAGCAAGGCTATCAGTACAGTCAACAATAAGTGAAAATGCCTTTAAATGCTCATGTATATTAGATTTAGTAATAGGCTCTTCTGCGAAACTCACCTCGACGAAAGGGCTTGTTTCCCGAATATAGGCAGCAAGGGTTTTGGCCTTGGACTTTCCAACCTGATCGCGCCGGTAAAAAACCTGCCGGTGTAAATTGCTGAGGTCGATGGTGTCATAGTCGATCAAATGGATATGACCCACTCCACTGGCTGCCAAATATACCGCGGCCACACTCCCCAAACCACCGCATCCTATGATGGCAACTCTGGACTTGTTAAGTTTTTCCTGCCCGATCTCGCCAATTTCGGGCAAAGTCGTCTGTCGAATAAATGTTTTTTCCTTGTCAGTATTCATGATAACCAGTGGCTTAGTTGCCTAATTCTTTTTTTATCGCAGTGAATTCTTCCGGTGTATTTACGTTGGTAATAAATTCGTCATCTACCTCTACAAGTTTAACATCTGAATTGATCAATACTTTTCTGGGACAAGAGATCCCCTGAGCCAAAAATTGTAGCATGACCGGGTAGGCTCTAGGTTCCCAAATGGTAATCAAAGGTTCCGGGAATTTTTTATTTTTCCCCTTTAAAGCGGTTGCTACTTTACTGGGATCCCTTTCCTTCATCAAGCGCCGAATCAGTTTTTCATCTGCATAGGGTAAGTCTGTTGCCAGTACCAGCCAGGCATTATTGGGATCATGTTGAAAAGCTGAACAAATTGCACCAAAAGGGCCTAGTCCCAGAAATTTATCTTCTATAATATTATTCTGATCAAGTTTTTGCTCTTTCCTAACAGACAGATAGGTCTTTAAATTTAATTTTTCCAGCATCTCCATCGAATACATTCGCTGGGACTTTCCAAAATAATCCAACAGGCCCTTATCCGTTCCCATCCTGACGCTTTCGCCTCCGGCAAGAACCAGTCCGCAAAGTGGAGCGATGTTGGCCTCAATCAACTCCTGAACATGGGCACTGATATGCTCCAGATCATGAATGGAGTACACCTTTAATTTTTCTATATGAGGATGTTTTTTCTTTAAAAAATCAAAGATTTCGGATCTGTGATTTAAATTGATCAAAAAGGCAATATTGTCGAGTTGATCTATTCTTTTTAGAACTGATGCTTCCTTTTCTTCATCCAGAATGAGTATTTGTCTATCTCCTGGATAATGATTGCCATTGATAAAAACCAGGTCATAGCCTGCCAACAAAGATTTATCGGTATAAGGATTCATCTTATAAGCCTTGTGATTCTTCAAATCTCCTGAATGATGAAATGTAAACTCGTCGAATAAAGGTGCCAAGGTTTCCTTATCATGAGAAGCATCTGCGTATGCCACCTTATACCTGTTGTTGATCTTTGCCGATACTTCCTTGACCATTTCCTTAATAATCGAGCATTTAGTGCCAAGAACAGCTAGTTCGAAAGGGGCCATTTGCCCATAATTTCGTCTACTAAGCTTTGCATGTTTTACATGTTTTTTCATGAATAAAATCAAAAGAGGGTTATTGCTGATAATTTTTAGGAGCTAAAATACTTAATAAAGATCATTTTAAGAATTTCTTGCAAATCTTTATATTTTGGTGACCACGTTTACATGGTCGTTTGGTTTTTTTTTCGTAATTTAAAGGATTAAACAAAGAAGTACCAAACATATTTCCCTCGATATGAAATCTTCACTAAAAATCTTTGTTTCTTTTATTCTATCCTGTCACAGGTTGGCTTAAAAAATATTGAGTCAACCAAAAATTCTTGTAAATAGAAATGACCGATCGGCGCTATGCGCAATTGATCTTCGGGTTATACAAATATTTTTAAAAACAATATAAATCTTAAATTTTTAAATCATGAAAAAAACCTTATTAGCACTATTTATGTGTTGCATGTGTTTCAGTTTTTCGTCCTGTGATGAAGATGATATTAAGGGTTTACTTCCTTCCATTAAAGCGGATATAAATAAAACTGAGAATATTCCGGTTAACATAGACCAAACCAATGGTGAAAGGATTGCCTTTTCTGAAAAGACCAATTTGAATATTGTCAATGACGACACTAAAGATTACCTCAACAAAATTAAAGCGGTTGATATTACAAAATTGAGTTATAAAATCATCAATTTTAGTGGAGATCCAGCGGGTGATGTTGCCGGTTCTTTTTCAGTAGCTGGTCAAGTTTCATTAGAAAATGCTTTTGTCGTTAAAACAGCAGCAGATAATCAAATCGTATATGAGATAACCGAAGTAAATGAGCTCAGTCGAATTGCAAATGCTTTAAAATCTGGTCAAACCATTACTGTAGAATATTCTGGAAGTGCACTATGTGATGCTGATGAAATGGACTTTATTGTTGAAGTCACTCTAGTTGCAAAAGTCACTATCGATCCATAAATAAAAAACACTGAATTTAATTTGAGTTATTAAAAGACATCATTTGATCATGTCATTCAGTAAAACCAGCAGAGGAAACTTTGCTGGTTATTTTTTTGTTAGTGGCTTATTCCTAATGTCACTTTTACCTCCTGTTTTTTCCACCACCATCATATCTTGAATCACCATTTTTTGAGAAATGGCCTTACACATATCATAGACAGTTAATGCTGCAACACTGACCCCTG
>CBDULU010000067.1:0-8413 GCA_965368155.1 uncultured Flavobacteriaceae bacterium | reverse complement strand
ACCAGCATCACAGTAAAAAGTAATTTCATTAATTTCATAATTTTATAGTTTTAGGGTTAAGTATTATTTTGCAAATTACGAACATTTCGTTTTCAAATGCAATAGTTAAAGTGTTTAAGTTACTGTCCTTCATCATTCTGAGAATCAATATCGATTTCATAAATAGCAGCTACAGAATAAAGATCACCTCCAGCTGTCTTCTCAATAATTTTTTTTATTCCTTCTTCGCTTATTCTATTTTGATCAAATTTCACAATTCCAGAACTATCTTCAAATGAAATTTTAGCAAAGGTCACACCGTCTGCTTTGTACAATTTTGACTGGATCAATCGAGCGCATCCAATTTCACATGTCATTCCTTTAATATCAACTTTTACCTGTCTCAGGTTTTGAGCAACAACATTTGTTTCAGATGCCTCTTTCAAATCCAGCTTTGTTTCCTTTCTGGATTCACAAGAAATAAAAAACAGGACCAATAAGCTTATCGAAAAAATTTTAATGAGTACTTTCACCTCTTTAATTTTTAATAATATTATACAAAAATAAGCATTATATTCATGATCCAAGCCACTTCAAACCATGAATAGCAAACAATCAAGATGGTTTATTCTGATTCTACTAGCCTTTATTTGGGGTAGTTCATTCATTCTAATGAAAAAGGCGCTCATAGATTTAAGCCCTATTCAGGTAGGTGCCCTTAGAATAATCTTTACCGCACTAACGCTTTTTACAATCGGATTTAAACATATTTCTAAGGTCAATAAGAAGCAATGGTATTATATTGCCATAACCGCTTTTATCGGGTCATTTTTCCCTGCATTTATGTTTGCTTTTGCGGTTCAAAAAATTGATAGTTCCATTGTCTCTATTCTCAATTCACTTACACCGTTGAACACTTTAGTCGTCGGCGCATTATTTTTTGGTTTTAGTTTTTTAAGAAAGCAATTCATTGGCGTGATCATTGGATTAATCGGAGCTCTGATCCTTATACTAAAAGGAGCAGAACTGAACCCTGATCAAAACTATTTATATGCGATATTGATCGTTTTCGCTTCCATTGGCTATGCTTTTAATGTGAACATTCTTAAAAAGCATCTCAATGATCTGAATGCCCTTACGATTGTCACCGGAAACTTCATCATAATCTTTATACCTGCTTTAGTCGTACTCTGGTGGACTGATTTCTTCGAAATCACCTATATCGAGCAAGCGAAAACTTCCTTAACATACCTTGTTCTTTTGTCAGTTTTTGGAACGGCAATGGCCAAAACCTTGTTTAACAAGCTCATCCAGATGACATCTCCAATATTTTCAAGTTCCGTTACCTACCTTATTCCAATTGTTGCCTTATTTTGGGGAGTAATGGATGGCGAAAGGCTCAACTTTGGTCAGTTTTTAGCGGGCACATTGATACTTTTGGGGGTATATCTAACCAATAAAGGAAAATGATCAGTTTGTTGATATGTGTGAACCAGATTCTTAAGGAAATAATGCCTTTAAAAAGTTTTTACCATTTAATAAAAAGATGTATATTTGCACCCGCCTAAATGGAATGGGCAATAATTTTTATTAAAAGCAAAAACATAAATCCATGTACGCAATTGTAGAGATAGCAGGGCAGCAGTTTAAAGTTGCTAAAGACCAAAAGGTCTTTGTTCATCGCTTGGAAGAGAAAGAAGGATCAAAAGTTTCTTTTGACAAAGTTCTTTTACTTGATGATGGCAAAGTTACTATTGGCGCCCCGGTTATAGAGAATGCAGTAGTTACTGCAAAAGTTTTGGGTCATCTTAAAGGTGACAAAGTGATCGTTTTCAAAAAGAAACGTAGAAAAGGTTTTAAAAAGAAAAATGGTCATCGTCAGTATTTATCTCAGATCCAGATCGAAGGGATCTCTGTAAAAGCTCCGGCTAAAAAGGCTGCTGCTAAAACTGAAGACGCTAAAACTGAAAAAGCACCAGTAGCCAAAAAAGCTGCTCCTGCTAAGAAAACAGCAACAAAATCAGAAAAGGCACCCGCAAAAGCAGCTCCTAAAAAAGCAGCTCCTAAAAAAGCAGCGGCGAAAAAGCCTGCTGCAAAAAAGGAAGAAAGTCCTAAAAAATAAATTAACCCAGAAAAAATATTAGATCATGGCTCATAAAAAAGGTGTAGGTAGTTCTAAGAACGGTAGAGAATCAGAATCGAAACGATTAGGAGTAAAAATCTTTGGTGGTCAAGGCGCATTAGCTGGAAACATTCTAGTTCGTCAAAGAGGTACTAAACATCATCCAGGTGAAAATGTATATATGGGTAAAGACCATACATTACATGCTCAAGTAAATGGAATCGTAAAATTTACTAAGAAGAAAGACAATAGATCTTACGTATCTATTGATCCAATCGAAGCTTAATTCTTAGTTAAGACATAAAAAAAGCCCTTGCAGTTGCAAGGGCTTTTTTTATGTCAAAAGATTTTCTAGTTATTTCGCCTTTTATATGTCATAAATTTTATTTTTGTTTAAAGATTATTCAACCAATTGCACATTGAGCACATTAAAACGGTTTTTTAGGGATACTATAATTTACGGAATCGCCGCCGTTTTGCCCAGGGCCATCAATATTGTATTGGTTAAATTACATACCAACACTCTTGTTTCTGAAAGTTACGCTGAAAGCACTATTTACTTCGTATACGCAGCTTATTTCAATGCATTACTTACCTATGGGATGGAAACCGCTTTCTTCAGGTTCTTCACCAAGGAAAAAGAAAAAGGAAAAGTTATTTCAACAGCCTTTCTGAGCTTGCTCACTACAACTCTACTGTTTATGCTCGTATCCTTTATTTTTAGTGATACAATAGCACTTCATCTTGGCTTCACCAGCTCATTGACTTTAAGAATATTAATCCTTGTTACCACTTTTGACACATTACTGGTTATTCCTTTTGCATATCTGAGGGTGAGTAACAGACCGATAAAATTTACTTTTTATAAAATTTTGAATGTTGTCATATTTGCCATATTCAATTTGTATTTTCTTTTATATGTGCCAAATGCATTAGCACATGGTAATTATGTTCCGGAGTTTATTGCCGCTGGGTTTGCAACTCAACCCTTGGTCCTATTTATTTTCATCGCAAATCTATTAGCCAGTCTGGTAACTTTCTTATTGTTGTTTCCTTTGGTTTTTAAATTCAAGATTTCTTTTGACAAGAAGATGCTCTATAAGATGCTTACTTATGGTATCCCCATAATGATAAGTAGTCTGGCATATGTAACCAATGAAAATCTTGACAAATTACTGTTAAGCAAATATCTTGGAAAAGAACAAATGGGAATTTATGCCGCCTGTTACAAACTAGGTGTTTTTATGTCATTATACATCATGGCTTTTAAAATGGGGGCGGAACCATTTTTTTTTAATCAGGCAGATAAAGCCAATGCCAAACAAACCTACGCCAGAATAATGAACTGGTTCATTGTTTTTGGTGCTTTATTTATGCTCATTATTATAGGTTTTATAGATCAGTTTGCCCATCTACTTCTCGGAAAACCTGAATATTTTCAAGCGCTTGAAATCGTTCCAGTGATATTGTTGGCCAATCTGTTTCTGGGAATTTATTACAATCTTTCAGTTTGGTTCAAACTCACAGATAAAACTAAATACGGAATGTACTTTTCCATTCTTGGGGCCTTAATTACAGTAGGTCTTAATATCGTTTATATTCCAAAAATTGGCTATATGGCTTCCGCCTGGGCAACTCTTATTACTTATATGTTCATTGCCTTGCTCAGTTATTTTTACGGAAAAAAATATTATAATATACCATACCCTCTTAAAACCATCTTTTTAACCTTGATGGTGACCATAACAGGAAGTTATTTGTCATTTATCTATTTCAGGGGTAATTATATGTTCTCAACAGCTATCATTCTTGTTTTCACAGGAACTATACTATGGACTCAAAAATCAGAAATCAAACAAATATGGAAAACGTAGATATCAAGATCATTAACAAATCGGGGCATCCAACTCCCTCTTATGAAACCACTTCTTCTGCAGGAATGGATCTGCGCGCTAATGTAACAGAAGCCATTACGCTTAAACCACTCGAAAGAACCATTGTCAAAACCGGCTTGTTCATAGCCCTGCCTCCTGGATTTGAAGCACAAATTCGTCCAAGAAGCGGTCTGGCTGCTAAATTTGGAATAAGTGTGCTTAACGCTCCAGGAACAATTGATGCTGACTACAGAGGTGAGATAGGTGTTATTTTGGTAAATCTATCAAGTGAAAAGTTTATTATTAATAATGGTGACAGGATAGCGCAAATGATAATTGCAAGGTATGTACATACTAAATGGGAGGAAGTGAGCGTTCTAGATGAAACCAAACGCGGTCAAGGCGGATTTGGAAGCACTGGTATTTAATCAATAATGGACAATTTTAAAAATTTTTTCTTTTGAAAATAATCAAATATATCTTTCTTTTCTCCTTTGTTCTAGGCTATTCTCAGAACAATACAGATGAAAAATTACTGGCAGCCGTAAATGAAGCCTGCGAATGTATTTCTAAAATTGAAGCCTCTTCAGATGCTAAAAATGACAATATCTCAGATTGCATTACTCAATCAATTGATGCTGCAAAAGACAAAAAAGGAGATGCTGAAAAGGACCCAAATGAAATAAGCTATAAAATAGTGGAAAACTATTTGGTTCAACATTGCAAACCTTTAAAGGAGCTCGCTTTTACTGAAAACAAAAAATTCAAATACGCTTCTTCAGATAATGTTCTGGCCCAACTTGCTTATGATGACGGCATGGAATATATCAATGAGGGAGATACTGAAAATGCTATTCAAAAATTTTCAAAAGCGGTAGAGATCGATCCAAAGTTTGCATTTGCCTGGGATAATCTCGGTATCAGTTATCGCAAAAATAAACAATACGAAAAGGCGATTGCAGCCTATTTAAAATCTCTGGAGATCTATCCTGAAGGTAGACTTCCTTTGCTAAACATTGCCATAACTTACAACCTCAACCAGCAATACACCGAGGCAGTAACCTATTATGAAAAATTCATCGATATATATTCAGATGATCCTGAAGGATATTATGGCTTGGGATTGATCTTGTACACACAGGATCAGGAAGAAGCCGGACTTGATAATCTTATTCGGGCTTATACCATATATACTTCTCAAAATTCTCCGTACAGAGCTGATGCTGCAAAAAAAATTGGGTATATGTACAAGGATCTGAAAAATCAGGACAAACTGGAAGTATTTAACAAGGTAGCCGACAAATACAACTTAAAGGTTCAAAATAATTAAGACCTTACCTTGTCAATCACATTGTCAATTCTATCCATAGTCTTTTCAGGAATATATCTTTTTGTTGCCAAAATGATTCCAAAGACGATAAAGAAAATACCCAGTGCATAACGAATCTTTCTCAAAACAACGGGTGTTAATTTTGCTTTTAACTGTTTTGCCGCCAAAATCTTCCCAAGATCAGTCAGTAAAAAGACAAATACAACGATCGCAAAATACTTAAAAACCCTTCCTGAATCCATTTGGAAATTTGAACTCACGGCTATGACTATAGCCAACCAAAAAGCCAAAACACCAAAATTTATGGTATTTAAAAAGAACCCTTTGAAAAACAGTCCCACATAATTGTTCGTCTCTACCACTACCAGCTCCTCATCTGTCACAATCTTTTTAGTTTTCTGATAAAAAATGGTATAAAGACCATAGCTTACTAGAACTATCCCACCAATCATAAAAATTCTTGGATCATCCTGAATTCTTTGTAAAATGGTAACACTTCCAAAATAAGAAATGGTGATAAACATGATATCGGCAAGTACCACTCCAATATCAAAAGTTATAGCGGCACGTACCCCCTTAGTAATACTGGTTTCTATCAACGTAAAAAAAACCGGTCCCACCATAAAAGCGAGTCCGAAACCTAACAATACCGCATTGAGGTATTCATTGATCATAGGGTAATCATATCAGTCTAAAATTACTAAACGTCGTCGTAATCAATTTTAATTGTTGAAGTAACTGGGTGCGCCTGACAGGTTAGAATCAAACCTTCCTCAATTTCATCTTCGTCTAAGATAGTATTTCTTTCCATTACAGCTTTGCCTTCAACTACTTTAGCCAAACAGCTACTGCAGACACCACCCTGACAAGAATAAGGAGCGTCGAGACCTTTAGCTAGCGCAGCATCGAGAATAAGCTCATCCATCCTCATTTCAAAAGTGGTCTCTTCATCATCAAGTACAACACAGATCTCTGCGTTTCCGCTTAAAGATTTGGTCACTTCCTTTTTATTAGAAGTGCTGCTGAACAATTCAAATTTAATCGCATCTTCATTTATGCCTTTCTTGATCAACATTTCCTTCGCACCATCAATCATTTCTTCAGGGCCACAAAGAAAATAGGAATCAAAGTTCCATCCCGCAAATTTATTTTTCAAAAGTTCTTTGACCAGTTTCTCGTCTATTCTTCCAAATAAGGCCTTATCACTAATGATCTGACTATACACATACTGAACTTGAAACCTGCCTCCTGCAGAGACCACAAGTTCGTCCAGTTCTTTTTTGAATATGGTCTTTTCCCCTGATTTACTGCCGTAAATTAGCACAAACCTACTGTCCTTTTCACTTTGGAGAACCGCCTTGATCATAGAAATAACAGGAGTGATACCACTGCCGGCTGCTATGGCCAAATAATCTTTTTGATTACTACCATCAACCTCCAAAACAAAACGTCCCTCAGGTCCGGCAACATCCAAGGTGTCTCCTTCTTTTAAAGTGTTGTTTGCAAAATCCGAGAACCTTCCTTTGTCAACATGCTTTATGGCCACCCTAAGTTCTCCACTTTCCGGAGAAGAACAAATCGAATATGCCCTTCTTAAAAGACTATCCTGTAAGTTTTTTTGAATGGTGATATACTGACCAGGTAAAAACCTGAATTCCTTTTCTAACTCATCCGGAACATCAAAAGATACTGATACAGCATCCACAGTTTCCCTCCTTACCTCCTTGACACGGAGTTTATGAAATATAGACATTGAAGCTTTTTAAATTATTTGCAAAAATACAAAATTGTTTTATGAATTAAGGGTGATCAAATGCTAATGACGTTTGGAAATTTCATCCGAAAGTTCGTTTTCATCCTTGTCTCCATATGGAAAGTATTCCTTTAATTTTTCTCCTGCATGAAGAATTCCCATTACAAGTCCCTTTGCGTGATTTCCTTTGACAAACTCAGAAATTACCTCATCTCTGACACTTTCCCAGAAATCATCCGGAACCATTTTATCAATACCTTCATCTCCAATAATGGCAAACTGATGATCATCTACTGCCACATAGAACAAAACGCCATTTTTAAACATGGTTTTATCCATTTCCAATTGACAAAAAACTTCCTGAGCTCTCTTAATGGCATCCTGATCAAGACTCTTTTCAAAGTGAACCCTGATCTCTCCTGAAGTATTTTTTTCTGCTTCACGGATCGCATTGATCACTTCCTCTTCTTGCTGTTTGGTTAAAAATTGTTCAACTTCCATAAATTCGTGTATGATAAAAAAGAGCCAAAGCAAAAGCTTTGGCCCAAATTATGATGATCTCAGAATTAATTAAAATCTACAGTCGGCGCATTTTCACTACCCGCGGCAGCCTGAAATAGCGCCATCGGATCGAAGTTTAAAAAGCCTGCCACCACAGATGCAGGAAACTTCCTGATATATACATTATAATCCTTTGCCTGTTCGTTAAACCTGTTTCTTTCTACATTGATCCTGTTTTCAGTTCCTTCCAACTGGCTCTGTAATTCCAAAAAGTTTTGATTCGCCTTCAGGTCGGGATACTTCTCAACTACTACCATCAATTTGCTCAACGCGCCTCCAAGAGAATTTTGTGATTCCTGAAAAGCGGCCATTTGTTCTGGCGTAATATTGGTCGGATCAATTGTTGTTTTTGTTGCATTGGCCCTGGCTTGAATAACAGCCTCCAAGGTCTCTTTTTCAAAATCAGCATAACCTTTAACAGTACTTACAAGATTAGGGATCAAGTCTGATCTTCTTTGATAAGCACTCTCAACATTAGCCCATTGGGTTTTGGCAGTCTCTTGTTTCTCTACCATAGTGTTGTTCAAGCCAACACCCCATCTAAATATGCCAATAACGATAACTGCGATAACAATTAGGGGAAGCCATTTTTTCATGATAATTTATTTAAAGTTGATTTTTGATTTCAATAAGTTCGTGTTTGATTTCTTCCAGCCTCATAATGATCTTGTGTTTGGAAAATATTTCATCGGGATTTTCCCTCAATTTATTCTTTGCTCCTTCAAGGGTAAAACCCTTTTCCTTGACCAAAAAATAAATCATTTTAAGGTTCTCCAAATCCTCTGGAGTAAACA
>CBDULU010000066.1:0-8634 GCA_965368155.1 uncultured Flavobacteriaceae bacterium | reverse complement strand
CTACCTGCTCTTAATACCTGAGAAAAGATTTCTTCCTGTTCAATAAACCCTTTTTCGTCCATATTAATTTTAAATTTAAATTATTTTTCTACAATAGTTCAGACAAATCTATAAAATTAAATAACGTATGCAACAATTATTTTATTCCTTTTATCAGCAGTAAAATCAATGATTTGTTAACTTTTCTTCAAGTTGTTGATTATAAATATCTTGATAATAGCCTGCCCTTTCGATCAATTCAGTATGTGTCCCGGCTTCAACAATTTTGCCCTCATCAAGAACGATGATCTGATCCGCATTTTTAACGGACGAGGCTCTATGGCTAATAATGATCGTCGTCTTACCTTTTGTAGCTTCATTTAGATTTTGAAGTATAATTTCCTCTGTTTCAGTATCAACCGCAGAAAGGCAATCATCGAAGATCAGTATTTCAGGATTAGAAATCAAGGCTCTTGCTATAGAGATACGTTGTTTTTGACCACCAGATAGCGTTACGCCCCTTTCTCCAACCAAGGTGTCGAACTGCTCATTAAACTCTACTATATTATGGTATATATAGGCAGATTTAGCAGCCTGTTCCACCTGCTGATCTGTGGCTTCCTGATTCCCTATTTTGATATTGTCTTTGATGGTGTCGGAAAATAAAAAAGCATCCTGAGGCACAAAACCGATACTTTCTCTGAGCGAATCAAGGTTGATTTCCTTGATGGGCTTATGATCAATAAAAATCGTACCACTACTTGCATCGTAGAGCCTGGCTATAAGCGCGGCTATAGTCGATTTCCCTGAGCCGGTTCGCCCAAGCACAGCAAGTGTTTGACCTTGTTTTATCTTAAAGCTGATTCCGTCCAGTGCTGTTATTTCCGTGTCCTCATAGGTAAAGGAAACATCTTTGAATTCAATATCTCCAATGATGTTGCTTTTCGCCAATTCGTAATTTTTGATATCGGGTTTTTCCTCTAGAAATTCATTGATCCTACGTTGAGAAACTTCTGCCTGCTGCACGATAGAAGTAACCCATCCCACAACGGCCACCGGCCAGGTAAGCATATTCACATAGATAATGAACTCTGCAATAATACCTATGTTTTCGATTTCACCATTGATGTATTGCATCCCCCCGATATAGATGACCAGGATATTACTGATGCCTATTAAAAGTAGCATCAAAGGAAAAAATAAAGCTTGGGCTTTGTATAGGGAAATATTTTTGTCTCTGCTCGTATTGGCCAGATCCTCAAATGAATTTGATGTAAAGCCTTCAATCGTATAAGCTTTGACTACATTAATTCCTGAAAAGGTTTCCTGGGCATAGGTCGTAAGTTTGGACAAATACTGCTGCACGATATTACTCCTTTTATTGATGATACCGCTGAGCACATATATAGATACGGAGAGTACTGGTAAAGGCAATAGGGTATATAAAGTAAGTTTAGTGTCGATGTTCCACATCTTGGTAATTGCAATGATAAACAGTACCAGCATGTTCATGGTATACATAATGGCAGGACCAAAATACATCCTAACCTTTCCAACATCCTCACTGATACGGTTCATTAAATCACCCGTTCGGTTTCTTTTATAAAAATTAAGCGATAATTGCTCATATTGATGAAAAATCTCATTTTTTAAGTCATATTCTATAAGCCTTGACATCACAATAAGGGTTTGTCTCATCAGAAAGGTGAAAAAACCCGAGAGCAAGGCGGCTCCGATAATATAGAAAATATTGACGACCAGTTGAGACTTTACAATTTCAAGATCGGTGATCCTGTTGGTACTATAATCCTCTACTATATTAAGCGATTCTTTGATCAATTGGGGGATTTGCAAAGCGAAAACCTTGGAAACCACTGTGATTAAAATTCCCAGAACCAATCTCGATCTGTATTTGAAGAAAAATTTATTTAGATACTTTAATGCTTTCATAAACAAACAACGCTATTCGTTGTGAACGCGAAGATACACAAATAATAGATGTTGACATTTTAAGGATTCCTATTGGATTAAATTTTAACCTTTTCTTTACAATTAGAAAATAGGGTTTCAAAAAAAAGTGGTAATTTTGCCAGCAATAAAAATATCAAATAATTTATTTGAATTACGATCTTTATTATCATGGTAAATAGAAGACATATTCGTATCAAAGTGATGCAATCCATCTATGCTGTGCTCCAGTCCAAGAGCGATAACCTACCTAAAGAAGAAAAATTCCTTTTATTCAATATTAAAAAAGCAACTGATCTCTACATTCTTCAACTCTTGTTGATGGTTGAGATAAGAAATCTTGCTTTGGAACATATGGAGATCAAGAAGAAAAAATATCTTGCGACAGATGAAGATAAGAACCCAAATCTGAGGTTTGTCAATAATGAAATCATTCAATTGATCTCAGATAGCCCTGAAATAAAGGGATTTAAATCCAAGCCAAAATTGATCGACTGGAAGGATAACCGGGAATATGTAAGGATCCTGTTGGACGAAATGATGGAAAGTGATATTTACAAAGACTATTTGAATTCGGAAAAAGAAGGCTTTTTCGAAGACAGGAATTTTGTCATAGAGCTTTTTAAGAACATCGTGGCACCCAATGAAAAACTCTTTGATTATTATGAAAGCCTCAATTTAAGTTGGGTTGATGATTATCCTTTGGTAAATACCACTATACTCAAAGCGCTGAAGCAAATGGAAAAGGGTAAATTCATGACTTTAAAGCAGTTAGAAGTGAAGCAAGATGATGAAGAATTTTTAGTGGAGCTTTTTAGAAAGACCATACTGCATCAACAGGAATTTACAAGTGAGGTGGATGAAAAGACACCGAATTGGGATACAGAAAGAATTGCTGATATGGATATGATCCTTATTAAAATGGCTTTGACTGAATTTTTGTATTTCCCTTCTATCCCTACTAAGGTAACTATCAATGAATATATTGAGATTGCTAAGGATTATTCAACGAGAAAGAGTAGTTATTTTATAAATGGGGTATTAGACAAGCTTTTAAAAGATTACAACAAAACCGGCAGATTAAATAAAATAGGAAGGGGATTGTTGTAAAAAATTATATTTTTACACAAATAAAATTAGATACAAATGAAAAAAGTAATTGCTTTATCAATTTTGAGTTTGAGTTTAATGACAATTTCCTGCAATGAGAATGCAGCAAAAAAGATCAAAACTGAAAATTTGGAATTGGCGAAAGAACGAGACAAAGAGATCAAAATTGGAGGACCCAAACTAAAGTTTAATAAAACCGAACATGATTTTGGTGTGATCAATGAAGGAGACGTTGTTGAAACTGTATTTTCCTTTACAAATTCAGGTAAATCAGAATTGATCATTACTTCTGCAAAAGGTAGTTGTGGATGTACTGTTCCTGAATGGCCAAAAGAACCTATTATGCCAGGTGAAGCGGGTGAGATCAAAGTAAAATTTAATTCTGACAGAAAACCTAATTTACAACAGAAGCAAATTACTTTGGTGACCAATACGGAACAAGGAAAGGAAATTTTAAAGATCAAGGCCCAGGTAACGCCTAAATCAAAAGTAGAACAGAATAGCTAATCAGAACTATGTATCAAACAATATTTTTACAAGCCGGAGGAGGTGGAATAGGTAATTATGTATTAATTCCTTTAATGTTTTTAGTACTGTATCTGTTTATGATCCGCCCACAGATGAAAAGACAGAAGAATGAGAAAAAGTTCCAGGCGTCTATCAAAAAAGGGGCTAAGGTAGTGACTACAAGTGGTATTCATGGAAAGATCGTCGATTTGATCGATGCTGACAGTACTTGTGTGATCGAAACCGGAGCCGGAAAGATTAAATTTGAAAGATCAGCTATTTCTATGGAAATGAGCAAAAAATACGCACCTAAGGAAGTGAAGAAAAAATAATTTCTCAATCTGAAAATAAAGGAGGCTATCTTGAATATATGTTTTTAAGATAGCCTCTTTTTTTATACATTTAGACTTATTAGAAAAATGCATATCAATGGCTGAAATAAACAGTTCAAAAAACTCAGAAGTCCAGCAAAATCATAAGAAATTAAGGATATTTCTACTGTTTCTGTTGTTGGCTACCCTGTTTTGGTCATTGATAAAACTCTCCAAGGAGTATATCGCCGAAGTAGAATTTGAACTCGCTTATTCTGATATTCCAAATAACAAACTGATTCAGAACGAACCTGATAAGAAGGTAAAACTCACTTTAAAGACGGTTGGGTTTAAATTGTTGAATTATGAATTCAAAAAAAGGGTGTTGGATTATAGTTTGACCGAGATAGAAAGAAAGGGGGGCTCAATGTATTACAGCGAAACCCGATCTAACACAAATTATTTACAAGCGCAGCTTTCGGCGGAGACCGTCGTGCTAAATATAGAACCCGACACCTTGTTTTTTGACCTGGGCGTAAAACGATCCAAGAAAGTACCGGTTATTTCTCAGATGGATTTTGAATTTAAGACAGGTTTTAGTTTTGTTGGAGATTTCGTACTGAGCCCAGGAGAAATAAGTATCTCAGGGCCGGAAAAAGTTATTGACACCATCAACGAAATCTATACGGTCAAAGATGAATTAATAGACATATCAGAAACTTTTGAGTATACTGTTTCATTGGAACATCCAAATG
This sequence comes from uncultured Flavobacteriaceae bacterium, assembly GCA_965368155.1. Classification (GTDB taxonomy): domain Bacteria; phylum Bacteroidota; class Bacteroidia; order Flavobacteriales; family Flavobacteriaceae; genus Lutimonas. Next base: position 4,004 of record CBDULU010000066.1, on the reverse strand, counting down.
ATGTGATCGTATTGTCTGAGGAAACGATTGTGGTTAAGGGAGAGGTCGATAAAATTACTGATGGTTCCTATAACTTGCCTTTTAAAGTGATCAATTTGCCAAGAAACGTGATCATAAGTACTTATCCTAAAGAAGTCAAGGTAGTATATCAGGTCGCACTGAAGGATTATAATAAGATTCCGGAGAACAGTTTTAGAGTACAATGTGACTATAGGCAAACAGAAGAGAATAATCTGGATTACCTGATCCCTAAATTGGTGGATAAACCCGAAATTATTACCAATGTAAAGATCATACCCAACAAAATTGAATTTCTGATCAAGAAATAAAAGTCGTTTTATCTTAAAAAATAATATATTGAAAGTTATCGGTTTGACTGGCGGAATTGGCAGTGGTAAAAGTACTGTGGCCCGAATGTTTGAGTTGTTAAACGTTCCGGTGTATTACGCTGATCAGGAGGCTAAAAGATTGATGACTAATAGCACTACACTGAAATTAGGAATAGTACAGCTTTTTGGAGAAAGGGCCTATGTCAATAATAAGCTTAACAGAAGATATATAGCTGACGTCGTTTTTAAAGACAAAGTAAAGCTAGAAGCTTTGAATGCCTTGGTTCATCCTGAAGTAAGAAAGGATTTTTTACAATGGGTTGATTCACAACAGGCACCCTATGTGATGCAAGAAAACCCCTTGATCTTTGAAAAAAATGATCTGGAACTCTTTGATAAAGTCATTATTGTAACTGCTGACAAAGAGGTAAAGATCCAGAGGATCATTGACCGGGATGGCCTTAGTAAAGACCAGGTACTTGATCGAATGGCAAACCAATTGGATGATACTGAAAAAACGAAACTCGCCGACTTTGTGATCCATAATGAAACCCTGGAAAATACTAAGACTCAGGTCGATCAAATTCATCATCAACTAATTGGTTGATTTCTTAAAAAAATCTACAACTCCTTAAAATTTTGTTAAATTAATCGAAATCTTCGTAAATATTTGTTAAAGGATTAATTATAAACTAAAGAAACTCTAAATTTGTTTTAATGAGTAAACGGATTTTTGTACTTTTAATAGTATTGATGGTGATTTCTTTATTAGGAATCATAACGGTTCAGATATTTTGGATCCGTTCTTCAATTGAAATGAGGGAAGAACAATTTTCGACCAGTGTGAAGTTTGCCTTGGCCAGAGTATCTGAGAATATACAAAAAAGAGAATTTAAAGAAAATATATCCCGATATGCTCCTCTGATTGACAGTATGCAGAAGTCAAAGGAAAGCAATGTTAGGGATTTTGTGTTTCAGCAAATAGATACAAGTAGAAATGAGATCTTTACTTTTCGTCAGAGTATTTTAGAAAGTAATTATAAATCACAGATTTCTCCCTTTGAAGCTGATACGGTTAATTTTAAGACCTTTTTAAGCAGGGAAGAGACACAGATTGAAAAGATAGAGTTTACTTCAAAGGACTTTACGGAATTGTCGCCAAAAGACCGGATGGTGAAAGTAGAAAGGTTAGACAAGTATGATAAGTTGGAACTGGAAAGTATTTTTAAAAATATTGTAGCAAGAACGCCTATTCATGACAGGGTAAGCAACAATGAGATAAGAATGAATCTCGATAATGAACTAAGGGCGAGAAATATTGATACAAAATTTGAATATGGTGTTTTTAATGAAGATTTGATCACCAAGGTAAAGTCAGACAGGTTTGTTGAAAAAAGGGGGTACACTTATAATGTACCGTTGTTTATGACTGATGATAGCATTGATTATATGCTGTATGTCAGTTTTCCTGAGAAAAAGGAATATATATTGTCAACAATATCATGGATCCTGATTTTGTCTGCGATTTTTATTTTTATCATTATTGTGTCTTTTGCTAGTGCTTTATATCAGTTGATAAGACAGAAGCAAATTTCAGAGATCAAAACTGATTTTATCAATAACATGACTCATGAGTTTAAGACACCTATCGCTACGATAAACCTTGCTATAGATTCGATTAGGAATCCAAAAATAATAGGAGACAAGGAGAAGATAATCAGGTATGCTGAGATGATCAGAGAAGAGAACAAGAGAATGCATGCACAGGTTGAAAATGTATTGAGGATCTCAAAACTAGAAAAAAATCAACTTGATCTGAGTAAGGATGTAGTTGATTTTCACGAGATCATAGAAGATGCATTGAACCATGTAGATTTGATCACCCGAGATAGAGAAGGGAAAATTGAAATAAATCTTGACGCTAAACAAACAGAGATTTTAGCAAGTAAGTTTCACATGACGAATGTAATTACAAATATATTAGATAATGCGATCAAATATTCTGAAGGAGCTCCAAAGATTGTTGTTGAAACGGTTAATGCCGGAAACAATATCGTTTTGAAGATCTCAGATAATGGAATTGGCATGTCAAAAAATGTTCAGAGAAAAGTTTTTAATAAATTTTACCGAGAACAGACCGGAAATATACACAATGTTAAAGGCCACGGCTTAGGTCTTTCATATGTAAAAAGCATAGTGGAGAGACATCAGGGAAATGTGTATGTGGAAAGTGAGAAAGGGAAAGGAAGTACTTTTACAGTTAAATTACCAATAATTTGAAAATATAATAACCATGGCAAATAAAAAGATATTACTAGTAGAGGATGATCCTAATTTTGGGACAGTCTTGAAAGATTATTTAGCACTAAATGATTACGACGTTCACCATGCTAAGGATGGTCTTGATGGTTTGATCGCGTTTAAAAATGATGATTTTGACATTTGTATACTGGATGTCATGATGCCGAAAAAGGACGGATTTTCACTTGCCAAAGATATCAGGGCCGTGAATCTTGACATTCCTATCATCTTTTTGACAGCAAAATCAATGAAAGAGGATGTACTTAGAGGTTACCAGGTTGGAGCCGATGATTATCTGAATAAACCCTTTGATTCTGAAATCTTATTGCATAAAATCAAAGCGATTTTACAAAGAAAGGAGTCCGATGCGGCTAATGATGATCTTCAGTTTGAGTTTGAGATAGGGAAATTTCACTTGAATTCGAAATTGCGCCAACTGATATTTGACGGTGGAGAGCCAAGAAAATTATCGCCTAAAGAAAATAAGCTTTTAAAGTTGCTGGCCATGTATAAGAATGACTTGCTTCCAAGAGACCTCGCACTCACAAAGATTTGGAGGGATGATAATTATTTCACTTCGAGGAGTATGGACGTATACATTGCGAAGTTAAGGAAGTACTTAAAACCTGATGAAAATGTGGAAATCATAAATATTCACGGTGAAGGTTTTAGGCTGGTAGTGAATTAAGCTATATTAAATATTTTAAAAAGGCTGTATCATCTTGATACAGCCTTTTTATTTGTAATTTTATCGTGATGTAAAGCTTACTGAACGAACTGCTATGGCAAAATTTCTAAAAATATATGAGAATAATCCTGATCCCAGAGTTGTGGATCAGGCAGTTGAGATCCTTCGAAAAGGAGGGCTTATCATTTACCCTACAGACACTGTATATGGATTAGGCTGTGATATTACCAAGCTGAGGGCCCTTGAAAAAGTGGCAAGAATTAAGGGAGTCAAACTCGACAAGGCAAATTTTTCATTTATCTGCTATGATCTAAGCAATTTGTCAGAATATGTCAAACAAATAGAGACTCCTACTTATAAGATCCTGAAAAGAGCCTTGCCAGGACCTTATACTTTTATTTTAAAGGGAAATAATAACCTACCCAAGGCTTTTAAGAAAAAGAAAACGGTTGGGATAAGGGTTCCGGATAATCATATTATCAGAACAATTGTTAAGGAGCTTGGGAATCCTATTGTATCTACTTCAATTTATGATGAGGATGACGTGATTGAATATACCACCGATCCCGAACTGATATACGAAAAATGGCGCGATAAGGTAGATCTCGTTCTCGACGGGGGATATGGAGGGAATATCGCTTCTACCATTATTGACCTCTCTGATGATGACATTGTCGTCATACGAG
>CBDULU010000065.1:0-8635 GCA_965368155.1 uncultured Flavobacteriaceae bacterium | reverse complement strand
TGAACCTAAGCAAAATTGAAAAACCTGTAGTTAACAAGATGTCTCCAATCTATTATGAATTCGATGCATCAAATATTACTCAAGAAGCTGCAGCGGAAATGGATAAGATCGCCGATATCATGAAGGAGAATGAGAACCTTATTATTGAAGCCTCATCATTTACAGATTCACGAGGTACAGATGCTTATAACATTGAACTTTCTAAAAGACGTGCAAAAGCAGCAGTTGAATACCTTAAATCAAAAGGGATTGATCAAAGTAGGATAAGATCTAAAGGATATGGTGAAGACAAATTGATCAACCAACGTGTAAATGGTGTTGAATGTAAAGATGAGTCGCATCAGATGAACAGAAGGACAGAATTCAATTTCGTTAATATTCCTGCAGATACAAAGAAAAAGAAATCAGGATCTACCAAAACCAAGGTAGCCGTTCAAACCAAAAAAACGGTTGTACCTGTAGCAGCGAAGTCTCACACAGTTGAAGAAATAAAACCAGTTGAGAAGGTAGCGATTAGCGAAGTCAAAGTAGTACCCAATGCAAATGTTGCAAAGGAATCAACAGAGATAGTAGCTCTTGAAGAAGTTAAAAATATTGAAAGTGCCAAGATAGAATCCGTTAAGGTTGCCGCCACGGATCATCAGATCAGCACTCCTGCTATTCCAAAGGAAAGCCTGAAATTGGCTCCTGTTGTTCAGGTTGAGAAGGAAGTTTCAACACCGAAAGTGGCCTTGGAAGAAAATAATATTGAAAAGGAACCAGTTGTAAAACAAGAAAAAATTGCAGTAAACAAAGTAGAAGAAATAGAAAACAAAAGTGGGAAAGTTGAAGAGGAAGTAGTAGCCATAGCTGCTGCCTCAAAAGAAGAAACAAATAAGAAAGAAGTTAAAGAGGCAGTAATCATTAATTATAACTCAACAATTGTTGCTACAAATCCAGAGAGTAATAAAGTGTTGAATTATATAGGAACTGAAAAAGTGAAAATGATTGAACAGCTAACAGAGCTGGAGAAAAAATATGAAGAGGCGATTCCTCAATACCCGAATCTTTCCGATTCTCTAAAAGTACATAAAGACAAAATCGCAGCGATAATTGTAAATGCCCAGGAACTTGAAGAAACTGGTTGGTCTAATATCATTGAATATAAAAACAATGTGCTTCATTTTAAGAAAAAATACCGCGATCTAATGGTAACTAACGGCAGAACTGCCGCATCAGGATCTTCATCAAGAAGAGACAGACAATTGGCTCATGCTCCAAAAGAAAAGAGTCAGAATGATGTAGCTCAAGTTGAAAAAGAGAAACCGAAGGTGGTAGAAATGGAAGAGAATCTAAGCGTTGACAATGTAGAGATCACTGCTATGAAAATGAATGGAAATGGGAAATATCAAAAAACAAATAATGCCAATAAAACGGATTTGATCAAGGTCTCGTTTAAGCTAAAGAGTAATGAAAAAGTAGGTTCAGGAAGAAAGGAAGCTCATTTGGTATTGCAAAATCCGGAAGGAAACGTTGAAGAAGCCAAGGGAATATTTAAAATGAAAAACGGAGAGAAGGAATCTAAGTATACTGATCATGCCATTATTAATTACAATAACCATGATGTAGATGTTACCATGTTTATCCAAAGAAAGGGACAAAATTTTCAGAAAGGTGTATATCCTGTGAAAGTATTCCTTGAAGGAGAGTTAATGACGGTAACTAAATTAGATTTGCAGAACTCATTTTAGACAGTTTCTAACATAAAAATGCCCATAACGGTAAGGATAAAATATACCGTAATATTCATAGCCCCGGAGTAATCCTGGGCTATTCTCTGTCCGGTCATTAGCAATATCAATGTGAATGAAACGGCAAGCATTCCCCATAAAACCAAATCTGTACTGCCTGCTTTCAGCAAGCTGTATAATCCTATTGTATTCAACCCGACACATATGAGTTCCAGAAAGATGACCAAAAGGATGGCTGCGGGAACGTGATTTTTAAGAAAGGATCTATTGAAATGCTCTTGGTAATAGACTTTACAGTCTTGCCATTGAATTATTTTTTCAATAACAGAGTAGGCAAAACTTAAAGTCAGGTAACAAACAATAAGTGAAACGGCCAAGTGTTGGTTCATAGAGCTATTTTTCTGATACTTGGCAAAAATAATCCGAATAGGTCTATTATCTACATATTTTTTCGTGGAAATAAATATCTTTGAGTAAAATCTATTGTATGTCTCTTTTTGATAAAAAAGACTTTTTCACCATTCTGTTCATCCTTGCCCTTTCTCATCCTTTGCTATCTCAAACTGATTTTAGCAATTCATGGGAAGACTTTTTTTCTTATAATAATGTGAAGGATTTTATCACTACAGATACCAGGATTTATGCTGTTGCGGATAACGCCGCGTTTATTTATAATATTGAAACAGGTGATATGGAAAAGATTTCTTCTGTTCACGGTTTATCAGGAAAAGAAACAACGAGCCTTCATTATAGCGCAGCAACTAACCGATTTATTATAGGTTATCAAACAGGTTTGCTTGAAATTATCGATGAAAACGGAAAGATCACGGTGGCCAATGACATAGAAAGACTGGATATTACGGGTCAAAAGCAAATCAATGACATCAACGAATATAATGGAAATTTGTATTTGTCAACACCCTTTGGTATTGTTGTTTACAACATTGAAAGCCTAAATTTTGGAGACACTTATTACATCGACGAAAATTCTAACCCGGTATTTGTTAACGAAAGTATCGTTCATGAAGGAACCATCTATGCTGTTAGTCAAAAAGGGATCTACTCAGCCGACGTAAATGATCCCAACCTTATAGATTATAATAACTGGCTTCAGCCTGCAGGAGACTTACTAGGTGCTTTCAGGTCTATTTCTGTTCTTGATGATAAGATCTTTACTTGTGCCACAAGCAGGCTGTATGAACTAGTGGGAATAGGTGAATTACAGATGAGAAGAAACTATAACCGAACCATATTAAACCTGAGAGCTTCTGAACAACTGATGTCGGTGACCCTACAGAAATCTGCTCTGATCGTCGATAAGGATTTGTCGCTCATTTATGAAGCCGGAGCACTTGGTGTTTATGATTTTGAATTAAACAGCTCTTTTGCCAAGGGAGATCAGGTGTATTTAGCGACCAACAGTTTTGGGATCTTAAAAAAATCATTTAATGAGGCGTCTTACCAAGAGATTCACCCCCAAGGTCCTTCTTCGAATAAAATATTTTCTATAGAGGCGGCAAATAACAATCTATGGGTGGTCTATGGAGGCTATAATTTATCTTTTGATCCCCTTAACAAGAAATTTGGATATTCTCATTATAATGGATCTTCAACCGAATCAACACAATGGGTAAATAAAGCGTATGACCCATCTTTCCCGGCGCAGGACCTGGTTCATATAACGATTGATCCCAATGCCGAAAACAAAGCTTATCTCAGCTCTTGGGGTAGCGGCATGTTGGTTGTGGATCAAGATGAACCTGTGGTCATTTGGGACGATAGCAATAGTGGATTAGAAGATCTTTATCAGGATGGAGAACCTGAATCAAGTATCAGGGTGAATGGAGCTGCTTTTGACAACCGAGGAAATTTCTGGATTGCAAATGCATGGGTATCGGAAAAATTAAAAAAACTAGAACCCAATGGCAATTGGAAGGGGTTTGACCTAAGCTCTATAATAACAGAACAAGTGGCTCTAGGGCTCACCGAACTGGTCATTGATAAAACAGGAAGTGTCTGGATAGGGTCAAGGAGAAATGGAGCCTTGGTTTATAATGAGTCAGGAGACAGAAAAAGGGCACTCAATACCGAAAGCACGAAAGGATCTTTACCAGATCTAAGCGTTAGAACACTCGCCGTAGACAGGAATAATAGAATATGGATCGGAACCCAAAAAGGGCTGGTTGTATTTACGGGAGCAGAAAGTCTGTTTGAAGCCGATATTTATGATGCGGAACCGGTTATTATCGACGATAATGGCGTACCAAAAAAATTGTTAGGGGATCAACCTGTTAATTCCATTGCGATAGATGGAGCAGAGAACAAGTGGTTTGGCACAGATACAGGAGGAGCCTTAGGCACTAATCCCTCAGGAAGTCAGACACTATATAATTTCAATAAAGACAATTCACCCTTACCTTCCAATAGTGTTTTAAAGATCAAGATCGACAACAGTATGGGTAAAGTATATTTTGCCACCGATAAAGGAATTGTTGCTTTTAACAGTGAAGTTGCTCCGTTTGGAGATGCTTTAGAGGAGGTTTACGCTTATCCGAATCCGGTAAAAAAGGAACATGAATTTGTTACCATTGATGGAAGAAACGGAACTCATTTACCTAAAGGGACTAATGTAAAGATCCTTGATATTGCAGGTAGACTGGTACATGAAACCAATGTGGATATTGGTCAGGAAATCAGAGGAGGAAAAGTGATTTGGAACAAGACCAACCTGAGAGGGAGAAAAGTGGCTTCAGGAGTCTATATTGTGCTATTGACCAGTCCCGATAAATCAGAAACTGCTTCGACGAAAATCGCGGTTATCAATTAATTTTTGTATCAAATGTTGATCAAAACCAAGGCAATTGTTTTAACCTCTATCAAGTATGGAGAAGCAGACCTTATTGTAAAATGTCTTACTGAGGAGGGCGTCAAATCATATCTGATCAGAAGTATTTTCAGATCAAGGAGCAAAAAAATGAAAATTGGATATTTTCAGGCCCTTAGCCAACTTGATATAACCGCATACCACAACAAGCAGGGAAACCTGAACAAAATGACCGAAGTCAGAGCTTCATATCTTTACCAAAGTCTTGCTACAAATATTTACAAACAATCCATCGCCTTGTTTTTAGCAGAGGTTCTGGCCTATGCCTTAAAAGAAGAGGAGCAAAATCAAGTGCAATTCAGTTTTATTGAATCTTCTTTTCAATGGTTGGACCAACATGATTCATTTGCCAATTTTCATTTGGTCTTTATGCTTCGATTAACCAAATATTTAGGCTTCTACCCTGATGTCGAAAACAATAGTGCAGAATTCTTTGATCTTGAGGAGGGTACCTTTAAGAACTTAAAACCCTATAGAAACTTTTTGACTGGAAAAAAATTAATTCTTTTTAAATCTATTATCGGCATAAAATTTGATGATATGGTACAACTGAAATGGAATTCGGAAGGCAGACAAACTGTGTTAGACATACTTTTGGAGTATTACGAATTTCATTTACCCGGATTTAAAAAACCACGATCACTAAAAGTATTAAAAGAGGTCTTTAATGAAATTTCTTAATGCAGTATTAATTGTCCTTATAGGACATTTTTCTTATGGTCAAAAATGTGTTATTGTAGACAAGGATTCTGAATTTCCTATTTCGAATGTTCATGTGACCAACGAAGATCAATCCAAAACTGTTGTTTCGGATAGAAATGGAATTTTGGACCTGAGCGGTTTTGGTGATATGGAGCTTCTTGTATTTAACCATGTCAGTTATGTTGAGCTGGAATTGATCAAAAAACAGATCAGAAAGGATTACACGACTATATTTTTACAATTTAAATCTGAGCTTCTGAAGGAAGTATTTTTATCAGCAGCCAAAGGTGATGTGGATCGCTCAAGAATTGCCGAGGAGATCGCTGTTTTTTCGAGCAAAGACATTCAGAATGCTGTTCCTCAAACATCAGCGGATATGTTATCCAAAATTCCTGGAGTCAAGGTGCAAAAAACACAATTTGGCGGGGGAAGTCCGGTACTTAGGGGAATGGAGGCAAACAGGATCCTGTTGGTTGTAGATGGAGTGAGGATGAATAATGCAATCTACAGAAAAGGACACTTACAAAATGCGATAACAGTAGCTCCCACAACACTTGACAAGACAGAGGTCATATTTGGACCTTCCTCAGTGATCTATGGATCAGACGCACTAGGGGGTGTAATTCATTATTATACACGTAAACCTGAACTTTCTGAACGCAACAATACGAATCTTGAATTCCTTGGTCGCTACAGCACTGTAAATAATGAAAAAACCGTTAACGCAGGGGTTGAATTACAGTTTAAAAAATTAGCTTCCTTTACCAGTATTACGCACAGTAGTTTTGGCGACTTGAGGATGGGGGAATACAGACCTCACGGTTTTGATAACTGGGGTTTACAATACGAATATTCTAACAATACCGATTCCTTTTATAATCCTGAACCAATTCCGAATCCGGACCCCACTATCCAAAGAAATGTAGGCTACCAGCAAACAGATTTTTTGCAAAAACTATTTCTACCTCTAAAACATGGAAATGATCTAATGTTCAATCTTCAGTACAGTAGTTCTTCCAGAATTAACAGATTTGATAAACTTACCGAAAGAAGAGATGGTGAACTCAGGTTTGCGGAATGGTATTATGGTCCACAGGATAGATTCTTATTCTCCACACAGTTCAATATTATTGCGAATAAGAAACTGTTGGACAAAGGAACTTTTACAGCCGCCTATCAAAACATAAAGGAATCAAGGATAGAGCGTAAGTTCGGAACAGTTGACAGATCCTCCCAATTGGAAAATGTTCAGGTGATCAGTCTCAACGGAGATTTCACAAAAAATTTGGATCCAAAGATGAATCGAGATTTTAGTTATGGTTTTGAAGTTGCGTATAATGATGTAGATTCCAGATCTAAAGGAGAAGTTCTTGATGTTGTAGAGGATAAAATTATTGGTGTAGAGGATAATTATGTAGTTCAAACTCGATATCCTGATGGTGGAAGCAGTTATTTGAGCTCCGCTATTTATGCCAGTTACAGACAGGATTTAGGGAAGAAATCAACCTTGAATACAGGGTTGAGATTAACAAATACGGTCCTTGCGGCCAAATGGGTAGATACAACCTATATTAAATTGCCTGAAAGCGATATCAAATCTATGAATACCTCTATTACACTGACCGCAGGATATGCTTATCGACCTAATGAAAACTGGCAGATAAACGGAGTTCTTTCTTCCGGGTTCAGATCTCCAAATATTGATGACATTGGAAAAGTAAGAGAGAAAAGAGGAGATGTTACCGTTCCAAATGTTGATTTACAACCGGAGTATGCTTATAATTTTGAAGCCGGACTGATCAAATATTTTGATGAAAAGAAAACATATATCGGTTTGACAACCTATTATACCTTGCTCGATAATTATATAGTAAGAGGGCCATTTGAGTTAAACGGTCAGTCTCAGATAATCTACGATGGCGAATTGGCAAATGTAGTGGCGAATGTTAATAAAGGAAATGCCTATTTGTTAGGAGGCACCATGACCTTTAAGGGGCAGATCACGAATACCTGGAGTACAAGAGCAAGTCTTACCTATACCAAGGGAACTGCCTATGACACAAAGGAGCCCTTGTCTTCTATACCTCCTTTGTTCGGAAGTATTGATTTCAATTATGTGAGAAACAGAATAGAGACAGGTGTTAATATGGTCTATAATGGTTTTAAGGGAGTTGATGATTACAATATTTCAGAGGGAATAGATAATATTGAACAAACACCTTATAGCATTGAAGATGATGTCTATTACGGAACCCCCTCTTGGTATACATTAAACTATTATATGAGAATCAAAACCTCCAAATATGTTGATCTTTTAATCAACGTTGATAATATCATGGATCATCATTATAGGGAATTTGCTTCTGCCATTAGTGCACCCGGAAGAAATTTTTCTTTTACTGTTATCGGAAGTTTTTAAATCAAGACATTTTTTACGGATACAAAATACTTTTGATCTCTTTCCAGGAAATCATTTTTATTCCTTGTTCTTTCAGTAGGGTTTTACATTTCAAACTACTGAAAAATTCCAGATCTATCTGTCTCCATGCAGCGCCAAAATTCGGATGGTCTTTAGTAATGGCTTGCATTTCAGGATCATCAAAGGCTGTGTGTATTAACAACATATTTAAACCTGGTTTTAAAGCCTTGATTGAATTTGCATAGTAATCTGCAAGTTTACCTTCTTTATAATCTTTATAATTTCCAAGATATATCCGATCGATTAAAATTTCATTTTGAATATCAAGATCCGTTTCAGGAATTCCGGACACCTCAGTAATCAGCTCCGAATTGAGCATAACGGGAAGTCTATAAAGTTGTCCTATTTCACGATAAATAGTCAAAAACTCCTGAGATGCCCCAAGCGTATACATATGAGAATCAAGATGACTTGGTTGTAATCCGAAGGATAGTGCCCGGTCTATTTGCGCACACAATTCTTTTTTAAGTTCTTCAAGTATGGCATTGTCAATAACTTCTTGTCTGGTTTTAAAAAAGTATCCTTGACTATCTACCAGGCTTGGAACTTCTTTTTTACTCAGAACAGGTCCAAACTTATAGGAGTTCCATTCACAAGTTAAAGTCAGGTGAACGCCATAATCGAAATTAGGATACTGAATTGCGAACTCTGAGATTTCATAAAACCAAGGGCATGGCACCATGATGCTATAAGAATTCACAAGACCTTTAGTCAGGGCTTGGATGGTTGCTCTGTTTTCTGAATGTGCCAAACCTGCGTCATCTGCATGAATCATCAGAAGTTTGACATCAGGCCCAAATCCGAGAATGTCCAAGGTATTTTTGCCCCTAGTCATACACC
>CBDULU010000064.1:0-8712 GCA_965368155.1 uncultured Flavobacteriaceae bacterium | reverse complement strand
TTGAACCTTAATGCTGGTTTCAAAGGATTTGATCTTTCTGCTTTCTTTAACGGATCGCAAGGAAATGATATCTATAATCACAACCAGATCTTTAACTTCCCTAACTTCCCTAATGGAAACAGAACTACAGCTGTATTGGATTCTTGGAGACCAGACAATACGAATGCCTCTATGCCAGCTTTAAGCAACAGTTTACAGGGTGTTGAAGTGAATGCGAATGATTTCTTCGTAGAGGATGGATCTTTCTTTAGATTGAAAAACCTACAATTAGGTTACTCTCTACCTTCTGAAACAACAGACAAGATGGGTATGGAAAGATTTAGAATCTATCTACAAGGAACAAACTTGTTCACTATTACTGGATACAACGGTATTGATCCAGAGATTCTTCCTAGATCTATTGATGGTCAGGCAGAGAACTTAAACATGGGGATTGACTCTAGAACTTATCCTCTGTCACAGATATTTACTATTGGTTTAAATATTAAATTTTAAAAAATGAAAAACAGAATATTTTATATTATGCTGCTGCTAATGAGTGTATTAGCTTGTAGCGATGAATTTAGTGAAACGATCGAGATCGGAACGCTAAATCCAGAAGCATTGGCTAACGAAGATGGAGTTAATTTTCTATTGACTGCTGCTTATAGTGCCTTAGACGGCGTTACCAATGCATCTGGCGGATGGGAAGCTACCGGTGATAACTGGTGGATGGATGTGATCTCTGATGATGCTCACAAAGGAAGTAATGATGGTGACCAGCAAACGCTGTTCTTATTAGAAATTTTGGACTGGCAAACAGGTAACTCTTATATCAATTCAAAATGGAGAGCCTTGTATGCAGGTGCCAACAGAGCAAATGCAGTAATTTCTTTGATCATTGGTCAAGGAGTAGAAGTAAAATTTGCCAGTCAACTCGCAGAAGCAAGATTTTTGAGAGCTCATTATAATTTCCAATTACAGATCATGTGGGGTCAATATGCGACTTATATCAGTGATGAAAATTATGTGGCAACAGAATTTGCACAGCCAAATGGAACACCATTATGGTCTGCCATTGATGCTGATTTTCTTTTTGCAGTGCAAAACCTTCCGGATGTTGGAAGCACTGACTTTGGTAGAGCAACCAATACGGCTGCACTTGCCTATTGGGGTAAATCTAAATTATATCAAGGCTCATATGGTGAAGCTTTAGGTGCTTTTCAAGAAGTGATCAACTCTGGTAAATATTCTTTATTACCAGAATATGGAGACAACTTTAGAGTTGCAGGTGAAGGTGGTAGCGAAAGTATTTTTGCTATTGAATTCAGTCCTATTGGTGGAGCTTTTGCACCTAACGGAAACCAAGGTGGTACTTTGAACTACCAAGGACCTAACGGATGGTGTTGTGGATTCTATCAACCAACACAAGATTTGGTGAATACATTCCAAACAAATGGTGGTTTACCATTATTGGATAATTATAACCAAACTGATGTGGCAAATGATGCTGGTATTGAAAGTGGTGCTCCTTTTACAATGCACACAGGACCTCTTGACCCAAGAGTTGATTATACTGCTGGTAGACGTGGTATCAATTACAACAATTGGGCCATTAACCCAGGAAAAGATTGGGTAAGAGCAGGTTTTTCTGATATTTCAGGACCATATTTAGGACGTAAGAACGTATACTGGGCAGGTGAAGACTCTCAAGTCGGTGCTGGTGGCTGGGGTGAACAACGCTCTGGTATCAATTACCACTTTATCAGATACGCTGATGTGCTATTGATGGCTGCAGAAGCTGCTGTTGAAACAAATGATTTGGCGACTGCACTTGATTATGTAAATCAAGTTCGTGCAAGAGCCATAGCTAGTACAACTATTAAGGCTGCTGACGGATCTGATGCTGCTAACTATGATATTGCTCTTTACCCAAATTTTGGATCTCAAGATGAGGCTAGAAAAGCTGTTAGATTCGAAAGAAGATTAGAGCTTGGAATGGAAGGACATCGTTTGTTTGACCTAAGAAGATGGGATGTTCTTGTTCCAACTATCAATACATATGTTGAGAATGAGAAAAGAACAATTCCTAACTTTGGACCTAAATTTACTGGTGCAGCAAGTAAACATAACTTGTTCCCTGTGCCAATTAATGCTATTGACCAAAGTAGCGGTACTTTAAGTCAAAACCCTGACTGGGGATCTTGATAAAGATAATTTTATCTTAATTTAACTAAAACAGAGCATTAATTAATGCTCTGTTTTTGTATTTTTAGGCCCCAAATAAAACCTATAATGCACATGAAAAATATTAGCTTTTTTCTACTCATCTGCCTCCTGATTATGGCATGCTCTACACCTGATAAAGAAGCTTCTGTGAAGCTATTTAAGCAAGTTAGTCCAGACCAGAGTACTATCAACTTTTCGAATAATCTGGTTGAAAATGACTCCTTGAATTATTTGGCTTATGCCTATATTTATATGGGTGGTGGTGTTTCTGCAGGTGATATCAATAATGATGGTTTAATCGATTTATATTTTACTGGGAATATGGTAGACAACAAACTCTACCTTAACAAGGGAAACCTGCAATTTGAAGACATTACTGAGGCTGCAGGTGTTGCAGGAGATGAAAGATGGTTTACAGGAGTAACAATGGCTGATGTGAACAATGACGGCTATCTTGATATTTACTGTTCTGTAGCAGGTAAATTTGCTCCTAAAGGAAACTTACTTTTTATCAATAATGGTGATGCAACTTTTACTGAAAAAGCAGAAAATTATGGTGTTAGCGATATTGGCAATACCATTCAATCTACCTTCTTCGATTATGACCTTGACGGCGATCTTGATCTTTATGTCGCCAACTACCCTCCTACCAACTTCAATGCGCCAAACAACTTCTATTCCTTTAAAATGCGTAATCCATCAGATGTTGAAACGGATAAACTTTTTAGAAATGACGGCGATACTTTTACTGATGTTACTGCCGATGCAGAGATCAGATCATTTGGATTGACCAACAGTGCTACTGTAGGAGATATCAATGGAGATGGCTGGCCTGATCTTTATATTTCGAATGATTTTAACGTTCCTGATTATATGTTGATCAATGATGGTGATGGAACCTTTAGTGAACATTCAAAAGAACTTACAAAACAAACCGCCCTTTATGGTATGGGCGTTGATATTGCCGATTTCAACAATGACCAATTACTCGACATCATACAGATGGATATGACACCGGGAAACAACAGAAGATCGAAGGCTAACATGTCTGGCATGAATCCTGATCTGTTCTGGGGGACCGTAAATGCCGGATTTCACTACCAATATATGCAGAATCAACTCCAAATGAACAATGGTAACATACATGATTCATTACCTGCGTTTAGTAATGTCGCCAGAATTGCGGGATTGGCGACTACAGACTGGAGTTGGGCGCCATTATTTGCCGATCTGGATAACGATGGTTGGAAAGATATTTATATCTCAAACGGGACACGAAGAGAAATCAACAACAAGGACTATTTTAATAAATTAAAGAAAGAAAAGTTTAGCAAAGACGAATTCCTGGAAAAGTCTCTGGCCATACCTTCTGAAAAAATTGACAATTTTGTATTCAGAAATAATGGTGATCTCACATTTGATAAAATGAATGAAGAATGGGGTCTTGAATTCATAGGCTGGTCAAATGGTTGCGTATATGCAGACCTTGATAATGACGGAGATCTTGAGATCATCATCAACAATATCGACGACAAGGCAACCATATTTGAAAACTTTAGTTCAGCATACAACAATTTTATCACCCTAAATTTCAATGGCCCGGATAAGAACAAAAACGGCCTTGGTGTAAAAGCCTATATCACTTCCAACAAGGTGACCCAATTTCAGGAAATGACACTAACCAGAGGATTTCAATCATCTGTAGCGCCACAATTGCATTTTGGTATTGGAAACGCTGATCAAGCCGATGAAATAAAGATCACCTGGCCTGATGGAAAAATAGAGCTGCTTAACAATGTGGATAAAAATCAATTCCTTACGATTGATTATAAGAATGCCAGCTATGATGGCAAGCCTTTATTAACACAGGTTAAACCCTTGTTTCGAACAGAAAACGATCCATCAATTGTGATGAATCACAAACATGCAGAAAACGAATATGATGATTTTAAGGACCAGGTATTGTTACCGCATAAAATGTCCACTTTAGGCCCTGGTGCCACTGTTGGAGATATCAATGGGGATGGCTTGGATGATTTTGTGGTTGCAGGTGCACACAATAACCAGACTGCTATTTATTACCAAACAACTGAAGGGTTTGAAAGACAGCATTTTACTGATGTTGATACTGACAGTGACCGTGAAGATCTGGGTAGCCTTATTTTTGATGCAGATGGTGACGGGTTCAATGATCTGTATGTAGTTAGCGGAGGAAATGAATTTGATTATAATTCTGAGTTATTGCAAGATCGCTTGTACCTGAATGATGGTAAGGGGAATTTATCAAAAGTAAGCTCAGCCCTTCCTGAGATGGTTATAAGCGGTTCAAGGGTACAAAAATTTGATTACGACAAAGACGGTGACCTTGATTTGTTCGTGGGAGGAAGACTTATTCCCAAAAATTATCCCATGCCCACCTCAAGTTATATTCTTGAAAACGTAAGTACCAAAGGACAGCCCAAATTTGTTAACGTAACTGACAAAATTGCCCCAGGACTTATTGATTTGGGTATGGTCACAGATGCCAGTTGGACTGATTATGACCAGGACGGATGGGTAGATCTTATTGTGGTTGGCGAATGGATGCCAATTACTGTATTTAGAAATAACAGGGGCAGTTTTGAAAATATTACAGAAAAATTAAACTTGGATGATGCCACAGGTTGGTGGTTCAGTATTGGAGAAGGAGATTTTGATCAAGACGGTGATATGGACTTTATCGTGGGAAATCTTGGTTTAAATTATAAATACAAAGCAAACGAGGAAGAAACATTTGATATATACCTAAACGATTTCGACAAGAATCAGAAAAATGATATTGTCTTAAGTTATTATGATGAGGGCGAGAAATTTCCGGTAAGGGGCCGTCAATGCTCCTCTGAGCAAGTCCCTGCTATTAAGCGAAAATTCGAAGATTACGATGCCTTCGCTGTGGCAACGCTTGAAGATGTGTATACAAAGAAATCTCTTGAAAATGCTTTACACTATCAGGTGAAATCATTTGCGAGTATATATCTTGAAAACAAAGACGGGGAATTTGTTGTACATAATTTACCCAATATGTCACAAGTATCAAGTGTCAATCAAATCCTGATCAAGGATTTTAATAATGATCAACACCTTGATGTGGTTATTGCAGGAAATCTATATGGCTCAGAAGTTGAAACACCTAGAAATGATGCGGGTGTAGGCCTCTATCTTGAAGGAAATGGAAAAGGTGAATTTAAAGCCTTAGCTCCATCCAAAAGCGGTTTGTACATCCCTGGTGACACCAAAGATCTGACCTTGATCAACATAAAAGATAAGGAGTATATTCTTGCTGCAAAAAATGATGACTATGTTCAATTTATTGAATTAATTGCAGGGCCATAGCCATGGACTGCTTTTATGCGACTCATTCAAAAGAGCCCAATAGGTTTGATCAGATTGGGTTCATTGATTGGTCTAGAATAACAGCTGTCAAAATAGCAAGATTCCTACACTAAAGAATTGCATGATGTTCAAAAAACTTTTTTCTGAATTTCGAATTCCCATCAGATACCACCTCTTGTTCTGGTTGCTCTATTTTGTTTTCAATTTTTTTAGGTTTGCAACCATCAACAATGACTATTGGTACTCTTTGAAATCGAACCTCATTGAATTCCCTTTGAATATTGTGATCACCTACTTTACCATCTACTACCTGATTCCCAAGTATATACTCAAAAAAAAATACCTGCAATTTTTTCTTTTGTTTATTTTCTCTCTTGCACTTTTCTATTTGACAAGAACAGGGCTCAACTATATCCTTGTCACAGAGAATATCTGGCCCGAGGCACAGGGAAATCAGGAGCCTTTTACGGTTATTCATATTGTGGAACTGGTTATAGGTGCTATTTATGTCATCGCGCTGGTTTCGGCCATCAAACTGACCTATGATTGGGTGAATGAAAAAAAGCGCAATGATGACCTCCAAAGAATGCAACTTGAAACCGAACTTAATTTTTTAAAATCCCAAATTCAGCCACACTTCTTTTTCAATACTTTAAATAATTTATACGCCTTGGTGATCAAACAGTCACCTAATGCGCCTAATGTTGTGATGAAACTCTCAGAGATTATGCAATACGTATTGTACGAGGTAAAAGAGCCAAAAATCAGCTTGATGAAGTCTATCAACTATCTGTATAGTTATTTGGAACTTGAAAAGTTACGATATGGCGACAGGGTGAAATCTGAGATCAGCATTGATGGCAGCATCGATGACATTGAAATTCCCCCACTGCTATTTCTTCCCTTTATAGAAAATTGTTTTAAACATGGAACCAAACATCATGAGGATATAAAAGTCCGTATTGACTTTGTTGTTAAAGACAATTTCCTTTACTTTACTGTTGCGAATAACTTCGTGAAACAAGACGAAAATACTGCTAAACATGGTATTGGACTTAAAAATGTGGAACGAAGACTACAGCTTCTTTATGGTTCAGGATATAGCTTAAAAACCAGGTCTAAAGGAAATGAATATATCGTCAATTTGAAACTACCCCTTTATGAAAATTAAATGCATTATAATAGACGACGAACCACTGGCTGGAGAGGTTATTGCAACGCATCTGAAAGAATTTTCAAATATGCAGTTGTTGGGTAGCTACACCAATCCACTTGATGCCCTTTTGTTGATTGAAAGTGGTGAGGTGGATGCCGTATTTATCGATATCAATATGCCCAAAATGAATGGCCTGGATTTTATCAGAAGCCTTGATGCAAGCCCTTATTTCATTATTACAACAGCCTATCGAGAATATGCTGTAGAGAGTTTTGATCTTGATGTATTTGATTATTTGGTCAAACCAGTTCCTTTTACACGTTTTTTAAAATCGATCAATAAATTATCGCAAAAAATGATGACTGAGCAATCAACTGAAACGACTCAGCCCTCAACTGAAAAATCATTTATTTTTTTAAAAGTTGACAAAAAGCTGATTAAAATTAAATTTGAAGACATCTATTTCATAGAAAGTCTAAAGGATTATATTAAGGTTTTTACCAAAACAGGAGATTATTTGGCACATAAATCCTTGTCTGGTATCACCGAAGAATTGCCAAACAATTTATTTCTGCGTATTCACAGGTCTTTTACTGTGGCCCTGGATAAAATTCAGGCACTTGAAGGAAACTCTGTTATGATTGCCGATAAACGTATTCCAATAGGTCGTAAATATATAAATCACGCCAAAGACGTGATTTTAAATACTTCTATTTAGTAAAACAGATCAACCATTAACCTGCCTAACACTTCCTCCGGAGTTATTATTTTTATCAATTATTTCCGGATTTCCTTTAAATTTTATATTCCCACCACTACTCGCACTGCCATCAAACCTGTAGCTTACATTTAATTTTATATTGGCACCACTACTGGCTTTTGCAGTACACTCTTTCGCCTTCAGTTCGTAAGCTGCAATATCACCTCCACTTGAAGAGGAAGCCGAAAGTGTATTGGCTTCGCCTCTTAACTCCATTCCTGCACCACTCGAGCTATCACATGTCAGGTCTCCAACTTTGAGGTCCATTTTTGCGTGAGCGCCACTACTGACGCTTAAAACCAATCTTTCAGAAGAAAAAGTGTTCTCTGAATAAACTTCAGCCCCACTGTTGACCTGAATCTCATTAATATTATCTGCAGATAAATGGATCTTCTTGGCACTGGCCATGCGAATATTCTTAGTAGCTGTAATATATAAGGTTCCGTTCTTTACTTCTGTTTCGATCAATTCATGTAGATTCTCATCAGCCTCAACCTCGAGAGATATATTTTTACTTTTGGTGATATATACATCAAGGCCCCTACTGGCGCTTATCCTGACAAAGTCGTTTGAGATTTTTCGTTTTTTAGAAACTACGTTTCCGTCCCCATTCACTCCATTATACATACATGAAGTCATGCTGAAGACTAGAAATAAAATACTTGAAAGTTTGATAATTTTTTTCATGATTTAGATTTTTGCAATAGGCTGTTAATTATTAGACTCCTCTATGGTACAACATGTTACACTTGTTTGAACTATATTTTACCATAATTTAAAAAGAAACCTTATATAGTGTCTTTTGAACTTTTTACAATGACCCCTGAGGCATCAATTTTTACTTCTGATTTTTCTTTTCCTTCCTCTTGAATTTCAATATGCACTCCCTCTTCATCTATTTTCATTTGAAAGGAATCATCATCGTGTCCAATATTGATCTCATGTTCACTGCAATCAAGACAACTAAGGCCCTCCTCAGTCATTTGAAAATAGTGTTTGACCATATCATTGTCATAGATACTTTGCACATTATCTACGTCATACAGAAACGTTCTTGTTGAATTATCCAAATAGATAACCTGTCCTTCCGGCAAATACAGATCCACATAGACACGCTGCTCACTAAACCTATTGTTCAGATCAGCTAAAAAGAAACCATTAATCCTTAATTCTTCTTCGGTAAGCTCATATCCATGATAAATGAGATCAGCATTGT
>CBDULU010000063.1:0-8738 GCA_965368155.1 uncultured Flavobacteriaceae bacterium | reverse complement strand
AAAGATATAAAATTGACAGTGAAGGACTTAAAACTGAATTATAAAGAATATATGCTGAATTAAATTTATATAATCATCCTTGGATATCATTTACCGATTTTACTTTTAAAGTTGAAAAATAAATTCCTACTTTTGAACAACGTAATTCGGAATAATGCAATTTAAATATCCAGAGATTCTATTTTTTCTTTTTCTGCTCCTTATTCCTCTTCTTATTCATTTATTCCAACTACAACGATTTAAAAAAGAAGCTTTTACAAATGTCAAGTTTTTAAAAAAAATAGAACTTGAATCAAGAAAAAGTTCCAAGCTTAAAAAACTGCTTATTCTCTTGTCACGGATGCTTGCTCTGGCAGCACTCATCATCGCCTTTTCCCAACCTTATATCAATAAGAACGAAGGTCTTCAGCAAAGGAAAACTATGATCTATCTGGATAACTCTATGAGTCTTCAAGCTTTAGGAGAATCAGGTATTGAACAGTTGCAGATCAATAAAAATATCCTGTTAGACAAATTCGCTGAAACAGGTCAGGAAATCAGCCTTATAAGCAATCACAAATTTCTTCCCAACCTTGACCCCAAAAGTCTTAACAATGAGCTGATCTCACTTAACTTTCATCCCTTAAAAAAAGATATTAATCAGGTATTATTACAAATTAACGGTTATCAAAATAATGAAACTAAAACACTACTTGATGTGTATTTAATATCTGATTTTCAGAATATTAATAATAATATTGACTCGAATTTAATAAGTAATCTCAACGATTATAACCTTGTCAATCTTTCAAATAAAACAACAGAAAACATTTCTATTGACACGGTTTGGATAGCCAAAAAAGACGCTGATCAAATTACCTTAAAAGCACGTCTAAGTAGTTGGAAAATGACCGAAAATGATCTTAGCGTTTCACTTTTTCTCAATGAAGATCTTTACGGAAAAACAACTGTAAGTATGGTCCCAGATTCAAAAAAGGAAATTGAATTTTTGATTCCTACAGGTATATCAAATTTCGGAAAGATATCTTTGACGGACCACCGATTAAATTTTGACAATGAACTGTATTTCAATATTCCTCAAAGAAAAAAAATAAATGTACTTATCATTGGTCTGGGTCATGAATTTCTAGAACGAATCTATAAAAAAAATGAGTTCAATCTGACTACAACAACTTATGCCGCGCTGGACCAAAGCATAATTCCTGCGCAGGATTTGGTTATCGTCAGTGAGCTGGATAAGATATCAAAACCATTGGGTCAAAGCCTACAGGTATTTGTACAGCAAAGAGGTAACCTGGTGATCATTCCTTCTGCTGAAATTGACTTAGGAACTTATGATGAGCTACTACAATCGTTCCAAGCCGGGCGTATTACAGGGAGATTCGAAGAAGCCAAAAGTGTAACAGGAATTAATTATGATCACCCTTTTTTCAATAAGGTTTTTGAAAAAGAAGTATATAATTTTCAGTATCCATTGCTATCAGAGGGTTATATCGGTGATTTTAAAAATGCCTCTACACTCCTACAGTTTGATGACCGTACTGATTTCGTATCAGAGATCAAGTATTTTGACCATAAAATATACTGGCTCTCTTCGCCTTTATCAAGCCAGGGGAATACATTTGTCAACTCTCCCTTGATTGTGCCGCTTTTTTATAATTTTTCCGTTCAGAACCAAAATGACAATGCCATTTACCTGACTATTGGGCAACAAAATGAGATCAAAATTGACACAGAAAATTCGGATGATGCACCAGTGAAAATTATCCAAAATGACACCGAATTTATCCCGATGCAAACAAAGTCAAGTGAAGTGACAAAGGTGACTACAGAAGAATATCCTCTGGCACAAGGCATTTATGAATTGCAATCAAACGGGAAGTTCTTACAACGACTGGCTTTCAACTATGACCGTATTGAGAGTGACTTAAACTTTAGTGATCTTAGCCCTTTGACTGATGCATACGAAAATATGCACCTTTACAACTCATTGGATAAGGCCCTAAAAGAAGGAAATGACCGAAATAATAATAAAGATTTATGGCAATTATTTATTATTTTTGCTTTGGTTTTTTTAATCTTGGAAATTCTGCTTCAAAAATTTTTGAAGAACTAAATATTTTAGATGATTCGCATCAAAACAAGAAATAAATGAACATACTTCTAAGATCTGCCAAGATCATCGACAGCAATTCAAAATTCCATAATCAAAAAATGGATATTTTGATTAAAAATGGCATCATTTCTGACATTGGAAAAAAACTAGCTCTGCCAGGGAATTGCAAAGAAATTCAATTGAAAAACCTTCATGTATCCAACGGTTGGTTTGACACCAGTGTATCTTTGGGTGAACCCGGTTTTGAAGAAAGAGAGAATATTCAACATGGACTTGAAGTTGCTGCGCGTTCAGGATTTACTAAAATTGCTCTAAATCCGAACACCCATCCATTGATCGATAATAAATCAGCTGTGGAATTTTTAATCCAAAAAAGTAGTTCCTCGGCAGTTGATCTTTATCCCATTGCCAACTTGACTCAAGGAGCCCGAGGAAAGGAAATGGCAGAATTGTTTGACATGAAAAATTCAGGAGCCATTGCTTTTGGAGATTATAATAAATCCGTTGAAAATGCAAATCTGTTAAAAATAGCCTTGCTATATGCGCAAAATTTTGAAGGAATTGTGATGAGTTTTCCAGAGGATGCCGGGATCGGAACTCATGGATTTGTAAACGAAAGTGAAAATACCACTCGTTTGGGTCTCAATTCAATTCCAAATCTTTCTGAAGAGCTTCAAGTTGCACGTGACTTGGCTCTCTTGGAATATACTGGGGGAAAACTCCATATCCCAACAATTAGCACAAGCAAAGCTGTACAGTTGATCAAAGAAGCGAAGAAAAAAGGACTGGATATTAGTTGCAGTGTTGCTGCCCATCACATATTTTTAACCGACGAAGAGATACAATCCTTTGATACCAATTTCAAAGTTAAGCCTCCCCTAAGGTCTGAAAAAGATGTAAAATCACTGATAAAAGGATTAAAAGACGGCACCATTGACATGCTTGTAAGTGACCATAATCCGATTGATATTGAAAACAAAAATGTAGAATTTGAAAATGGCTTTTTTGGAACCATTGGAATGGAATCACTTTTTGGCAGTGCCAGACAAAAACTCGACATAGAAGAGATTATTAGTTGTCTGACCGATAAACCAAAAAAACGTTTTGACTTGCCTGTTTCCGCAATAGAAAATGATATCAAGGCAAATTTGACACTTTTTGACCCCGACACGGTGTATGTTTTTGAAAAAGACAATATTTTATCTAAATCCAAAAACTCTGCATTTTTAGGAAAAAGCCTTAAGGGAAAAGTTTATGGTATATTTTCAAATAATAAGCTTGTACTGTCTTAGGTGCTAAGTGTTAAGTGTTAAGTGTTAAGTGTTAAGTACTAAGTGTTAAGTACTAAGTTAAATAGAAAGTTTAATCAAAAAAGAAAATATGCAAAATCAATCAGTACAAGAAGGAAAAATGATAGCCATTATAAGCTATATAACGGTTATCGGAACTTTGATTGCTTTTATCATGAATCAAAACAAACATAATTATTTTGCTTCTTTTCATATTCGTCAGGCCATCGGTATATTTTTGCTGGGACTGCTTGTTAATTTTATCAATCGTTATTCAAATTTTGACTCACTGGATATGATATTGGGAATTGGTGTCCTCATTTTATGGATCATTGGCCTTATCGGAGCTATCAAAGGTGAGGAAAAACTGGTGCCCCTTCTTGGTGAACAGTTTCAGGAATGGTTCAGAAATATTGGCTAATACCCCTAACATAATTTACACATTCGATTTGTATGGCGACATTTTCTTTGGAATACCTCATTAGACAACCTAAAACAACACAAACCAATCCTCCTCTGCTTATCATGCTGCACGGTTATGGCAGTAACGAAGAGGATTTATTCTCTTTCGCACAGGAATTACCCGATGAATTGCTCATTATCAGCGCAAGAGCACCATTGTCATTGGGGTTTGGAAGTTATGCCTGGTATACCATTCATTTTGATGCAAGTAGCAGCGATAAATTTTCTGATATACCTGAGGCCAAGGCAGCCTTAAAACTTATCGACGATTTTATAAATGAAATCGTTTCGGCCTACCAAGTAAATAAGCAAAACATCTTTCTGCTTGGATTTAGTCAGGGCACCATATTGAGTACTGCATATGCCTTAAACCATCCTCATAAGATTCAGCATGTAGCGGCCTTAAGTGGCTATGTCAACGAAGAATTGATTCAAAAGCCACTAGAAAAAGAAAATTTTAAGGACCTTGACTTTTTCGTTTCCCATGGAGCTGTTGATCAGGTTATACCTGTTGAATGGGCGAGAAAAACAGCGCCCTTTCTTGAAAAGCTAAAAATCCAATACAGTTATCAAGAGTACCCCGTAGGTCATGGTGTAGCTCCTCAGAATTTTTTTGATCTCCACAGCTGGGTCAAGAAACGCTGCCAGTCATCATAAATTCTGTAAGCTCCAAACTAATTGGTTTCAAGCTTAATTTTGTAGTTTAGTCTTTATTTTAAAACCATATCATGTATATCAAGTTTTCAATAGTATTGGTCATTACTTTGCTGTTCTCTCTATTTTCCTGCAAGGATTCGCCTAAAAACGATCTCGTACAACTTCAAGCCGTAAATGACAGTATTAAAATGGTCTTTGCACCTGATAAAAGAGTGGCTGTATATGATATTAGTTTATCTGTTCTTGCAGATCAGATTCAAATTACAGGAGAAACAGATCAGGAAAAAGGCTTGGCTGCTCTGATGGAAATATTGAAGAATAAAGGGAAAAGGATTGAAAATTTAGTGAGCGTGCTTCCCGATTCAAGTGTTGGAGCATGGAAATATGCCCTTGTCAATAATTCTGTAGCCAATATAAGATCAACTACCAAACATTCAGGAGAACTGGCCACACAAGCTATTTTAGGAACATCATTAAAAGTATTGAAAATTGATGGGGATTTTTATTTAGTTCAAACTCCTGATGGCTATATCTCCTGGGTTGACCATGGAGGAGTAACGCTACTTAACTCAGATCAACTCAATTCCTGGGAGAAAGCACCGAAGGTCATTTTTACAAAAGCCTTCGGGCATGTGTTTAGCAATACGGATAGTGATTTTGAAAAAACCGGTGATATCGTTTTGGGAGCACAACTGATTTTACTCGAAGAGAAAGGCAGGTATTACAAGGTCCAATATCCCGACAAAAGAGAAGGCTATCTTAAAAAATCTGAAAGCCAACCTTATGAAGAATGGATGAATGACTTACAAGCTTCAGGTACGCTTGTAGAGCTGTATGCAAAGGAATTACTTGGCGTTCCCTATCTCTGGGGTGGCACATCAACCAAAGGAATGGATTGCAGCGGATTTACAAAAACGGTTTACCTGATGAACGGTTATGTCATACCTAGAGATGCCTCTCAACAGATCACTGCAGGGAACGATGTCGACCCTGAATTAAGCTTAAAGGATCTGGAAAAGGGGGACCTGATGTTCTTCGGGAGAAAAGCAACAGACAGCACTCGTCAGAGAGTAACACATGTTGGCATTTGGCTGGGGAATGACAAGGGGGAATTTATTCATGCCTCGGGAAGGGTTAAAATCGGTTCTATTGATCAAAATTCAAGCAATTACGATGAATTTAACACCAATAGATATTTGGGCAGTCGTCGTTATTTGGGTGAAAAAGATGAACTGATCATTGACTTGAAACAGCTTAAAAACAAAACAAACATTAAATCCTGATCAGTTAATTGATCGTTAAAGCCTTAGTCTAATTCCATTCCCAACCGAATGAAGTATTAAATACATAGTCACTATCCGCAGCATTTTCTACAGGCTGGCTATCATAGTTATAAGACAAACCAAGACGTATATAAAAATCGAGGGGGAGGTCATATTTCATGTCAAAGTTAAAATCTACCCTGTAACGACCACTTTGTGAAAAACTTGGATATATGGCTGCATTTGTTCCCACACTTAAATCACCTATCGCATATTTTGTAAAACCCAATGCCACATAACCCTCTGTACTTTTTCTATCTGAAGTATCATCTGTAAAATTTTCTGTAGAATAAGCAAGACCCGCATTTGCAGAGAAAAACATGGTATTACTCCTGATAAAATAATAACCAGCACCTGCTTGGTAGGTTGATCTTAATTTTAATAATTGTTCATCATTCGACAAGTAAATGGCTTTTGCCTGTAAAAACCAATCATGAGGTAAATAATATTCCCCACCTAATTCTGCGTCCATTCTATTGATATCTGCTGCGCCATCCTGCCTACTTACAACTGTTTTATAAAGACCCTTACCTCTCCATTTATAAGCGAGATAAGTTGCATTGACATTTGACGTGAGTTGCCTAAAGTTATTGGCTTTGGTCATATTGATCCCCAGGTCGATATCAACCGTTAGCCTTGAAAAAAAGCTCTTACCTATCGGTTCTATAAATACGATGTCAACCAAACTGTATTCTCTACTGCCATCTTCTATATTTATAACCACTATATTCTCCTTTCCCGACACACTGTTAATGTCTGAGGTAAACCGGTCTCCATCCGTGACAGAAATGATAAATTGCGTTTGACTTTTAATTTCCTTCACTTCTCCCCATTTGATCTTAAAATCAGAATCATCATAAGAGGTACTGAAAGTTAAAACACTTCGGTCCATTTTCTCAATGGTTCCAACCAATACATCGTTGTTTGAAAGGGTTAAAGTATCTTTTTGACCAAAAACTAAAAAACTCATTAAGGTCAATACAACGGTGAAACGTAAATTTTTAATCATTTTTCGGAGATTTGTGGCAAATATAAAAAAATGTATTTGAGTTAAAAATAAATCAAATAAGCATTTAACTATTTTTATCTAGCTAATGTTTGCCCATATCGACTTATTCCGCATGATTTTTTCAAAGGTGAGCCATACGATTTTATAATCAGGATCATGATGACCCAACTGCGAATAAACCACTTGCTGAGCTGCTTTTCGCGCCATGTACAGTACATTTGAATCTTGAACAATATCAGCGATTTTTAAATTTAAAACGCCGCTCTGCTGGGTTCCCATCAAATCTCCGGGGCCTCTTAACTTCAGGTCGACTTCTGCAATTTTAAAACCATCATTGGTTTCTACCATCGTTTGCAATCTGGTTTTTGCTTCCTTGGTAAGCTTCAACCCAGACATAAGAATGCAATAACTTTGATCCGCTCCTCTACCTACTCTCCCTCTTAGCTGGTGTAGCTGTGATAATCCAAAACGCTCTGCACTTTCAATGATCATCACACTGGCATTTGGAACGTTCACACCTACTTCTATAACAGTTGTAGCTACCATGATCTGCGTCTCACCTTTTACAAAGCGCTGCATCTCGTAGTCCTTGTCTGCTGATTTCATTTTCCCATGTACGATGCTGATCCTGAATTCAGGCAAGGGAAATTCTCTTGAAATACTTTCATATCCGTCCATCAGATCCTTGTAGTCAAGCTGCTCTGACTCCTTGATCAATGGATAAACAACATAAACCTGTCTTCCTTTGGTAATTTCATCTTTGATAAATTTAAATACCGCCAGACGATTGCTGTCATAACGATGTATCGTTTTGATCATTTTCCTGCCCGGTGGCAATTCATCGATCACTGAAATATCCAAGTCTCCATAAACACTCATTGCCAGAGTCCTGGGAATAGGTGTTGCTGTCATCACCAAAACATGAGGCGGTAGATTATTTTTCATCCACATCTTTGCTCTTTGAGCCACGCCAAAACGATGTTGCTCGTCAATAATGGCAAGTCCCAAATTTTTAAACTTTACCTTATCTTCAAAAAGGGCATGTGTTCCTATAAGAATATGAAGGCTGCCATTTTCTAAATCTTCATGAATCCTGCGCCTTTGAGCTGCAGTTGATGAACCGGTTAGCAAGCTAACCTTTACCTCCATAGGCGAGAGCAATTCTTCGACTGCGTTAAAATGTTGGTTGGCCAAAATTTCAGTTGGCGCTATAAGTGCAGATTGATAATTATTGTCCAAGGCCATCAACATGGTTAAAACCGCAACAATTGTTTTGCCTGAACCTACATCACCTTGAAGCAAACGGTTCATTTGAGCCCCGGTATTCAGATCTTTACGAATTTCTTTTAAAACCTTTTTTTGGGCATTGGTCAATTCAAAAGGCAAATGGTCTTTATAAAAATTATTAAAGTATTGCCCTATCTGATCAAATACAAAGCCCTTGTTTTTAGCTTTATTGGTCAGATTTTTGACCACAAGTTGCAATTGAATAAAAAACAACTCTTCAAACTTTAATCTATGGCGAGCTTTGGTTAACAAGTCCTGACTCTGTGGGAAATGTATATTGAACATGGATTCATTTTTAGAAATGAGTCCTTGCTCCTTGATCAATTTTTCAGAAAGCGTCTCTGCAAATTTTCCTTGGGCCTCTGTAAAAAGCTGTTGCTGCATTTTTTGCATGACCCTGTTGCTCACACCTTTATTTGATAAAAGCTCAGTAGATCTGTACACGGGCTGCATACTTATTTTAAAACCCTTTTTGTATTCGCTGAGCAAGTCCAACTCCGGATGAGCCATATTAAAGGCCCCATTAAAAAAATTAACTTTCACGAAGATCACATAAGGTACATTCAACTTCAGAGAATCCTGGATCCACTTTGCAC
>CBDULU010000062.1:0-8778 GCA_965368155.1 uncultured Flavobacteriaceae bacterium | reverse complement strand
TTCTGTACTCTCCCGTCTCATCGCTGCTAATTCTATCAGCAATCTGTGGCTAAGATCTAAGGCAAGGGGCATAAAATTGGAGGTTTCATTCGTAGCATAACCGAACATCATGCCTTGATCTCCAGCACCCTGTTCTTCTTCTTCTCCTCTGTCAACACCCTGATTGATATCTTGAGATTGCTCATGGATCAGTGAAATAACGCCACAACTCTCTCCTTCAAATTTATATTCTCCTTTGGTGTATCCAATTTTTTTAATAGTTTCTCTGGCGATAATTGGAGCATCGATATAAGTCGTGGTTTTGACTTCTCCCGCCAGTACAACTTGACCGGTAGTTACCATGGTTTCACAGGCAACTTTTGCATGAGGATCAAAGGCTAAAAAATTATCCAAAAGGTTATCGGATATTTGATCTGCAATTTTATCAGGATGCCCTTCAGACACCGATTCAGAAGTAAATAAATAAGACATACCGTCGATTTTTATATGAGAAAACTGAAATGAGGACCTGTAAAACTAAAGTAGATATACTGCTTTAGCATTTTTTAGGGAGGTTGCAATCAGTTCAAATTTTTCCTCAAGATTGTGAGCCGCAAATTTAAACAAATTATAAATGATAGAATCAAGAAAATGTTAAATTAATTTTTTGTAATGAATTAAATTAATTTCGACTAAGCCCACTAAATTACAAGGGATGAGAAAAAATTTATACCTGATAATGACTTTTTTTGTTTTAATAGCTTGTAACTCGGGAGATGATGATATGCTGCCGAATTCCGGTTCGGAAATGACAGAGCAAGAAAATATCAAAGGCGATTTTGTTAGCGACACCCATCCTACAAGTGGAATGGTAACTGTTAATGCAGACAAATCAGTTTTAAGTATAAATAATTTTAAAACGGATGACGGCCCAAAATTGCTATTGTATTTAACAACTGACCTGGATGTAAATGATTATGTTGATCTAGGTGATTTAAAAGGGATTGAAGGCGATTTTGAGTATGACATTCCATCAAATACTGATCTTATGAAATATAAGTATGTCGTGGTGTGGTGCGTCGATTTTTCAGTCAGTTTTGGGCATGCGGAATTGGAATAATGTAGGAAGTTTAAAATATATTTTTATATTTGCCTCGGAATAACAATGAGAAACAACAATTTAAATATGGTAAAAATGATGATGCGTTTTCGAATGCAGAGGATTTTTATGCTATAATTTGAATAGATCATATATAAAAAAACCTCTGAATAAAATCAGGGGTTTTTTTTTGGTCCAAACTGAAGTCATCATGTCAAACAAAAGAATAACTATGAATAATATTATGAAAATGATAAGGTATTGCCATTTACGTTGAAAAAAAATAACTTATTTTTGTGCCCCCTTGGCAATACCGAATGAAACAGGGTAATATTTTAAATATTATATATTAAAAAATTAAATAACATCATTATGAGCGATCATCATATTTCAACAAAAGCCCTGCATGCAGGCCACGATACAACACAGACTCTGGGAACAAGGGCCGTGCCCATTTACCAATCGACTTCTTATGTCTTTAACGACACTGATCATGCCGCTAATTTGTTTTCTTTGGCTGAACTGGGTTTTATCTATACCCGATTGAATAACCCTACCAATGATATATTGCAGAAACGATTGGCTGCAATTGAAGGAGGAATTGGCGCGGTGGTTTTTGCTTCAGGTACTGCCGCTATTTCAACAGGATTGCTAACCTTATTGAAGTCAGGAGATCATATAGTAGCTTCCAGCAGCTTATACGGAGGCACTTATAATCTATTGAATGTGACCTTGCCAAGGTTGGGAATAACCACCACTTTTGTAGATGCTTCACATCCGGAGAGTTTTGGGAAGGCTGTTCAGGAAAACACCAGGGCATTTTTTGTAGAATCTCTTGGAAACCCAAAATTGGATGTATTGGATCTTGAGGCTATTTCCAAAGAGGCGAAGGCTGCAAAAGTTCCATTTATAGTTGATAATACCGTAGCTACACCAGCTTTATTAAATCCTATCAAACACGGAGCAGATATCGTGATCCATTCCTTGACAAAATATATCGGCGGTCAGGGGAATTCGCTTGGAGGTGTGATCGTAGATGCAGGAAATTTTGACTGGGCCAACGGGAATTTCCCGGAATTTACAGAACCTTCTGCAGGATACCACGGCTTGGTGTATCACGAAGCTTTGGGGAATGCGTCATATACTTTTAAACTGATACTTGAAGGACTGCGTGATTTTGGCGGGGCTTTGAGCCCCTTCAATGCCTTTCAGATCATCCAGGGATTGGAAACCTTAGCCGTGCGTATCAAACAGCACAGTGAAAATGCGCTGGAACTGGCCCAATGGTTGGAAAGCAGGAAAGAGGTTGCCTGGGTAAATTATCCTGGTTTGAAAAGTAGTCCTTATAAGGCTTTGGCCGATAAGTATCTGCCTAAGGGGCAAAGTGGTATTGTGACCTTTGGGATCAAAGGAGGATTCGAAGCGGCTAAGAAATTTACGGATGCTACTGAAGTCTTTTCATTGTTAGCCAATATTGGTGACACAAAATCATTGATCATTCACCCGGCGAGTACTACACATCAACAGTTGACTGCAGAGCAACAGGCAGATGCAGGAGTAGGACAGGACCTGATCAGGTTGTCTGTAGGGATAGAAAACATAGAAGATCTTAAAGCGGATCTTGAGAATGCTTTTAAAAGTTTATAATTAAAGGAACTTACCGGTTCATTCACCGGATCGGTAAGTTTTATAAGTCAGCTATTGTACAGAAACCAAATATTATGTTTCTTTGCACAAAGTTCATCAACATAAGATTTTGTTATAAAGAAAGGCAGAGGGATTAGACCCGATGAAGCCTTAGCAACCCTTTTTTCTGAGTACTCAGTTAAAAGAAGGTGCTACATTCTACCCATTAGGAAAGATAACTCATTACCCTTTGAACCTTATACCTTTTCCTTTTTTTATCACAATTTCTTACAAGTACTTTATGCATCTGAAACCAAAGAAGTTTGGGCTCAAATAATAAAATTTAAACAGTAAAGAAGTTGAAACATTTACATCATATACAATTAGATAATTTCACGACAGAATCGGGTTATTACTACCCTGAGTTTGCCCTTTCCTATGAGTTGTTCGGGCAAGCACTGGGCACATCTCCGGTTGTTTTAGTGAACCACGCTCTTACCGGTAATTCGAATGTGGCCGGAGATACAGGTTGGTGGAATTCACTTATCGGCCTGGGTCGCTTGATAGATACCAGTAAATACACAGTTGTAGCCTTTAATATTCCGGGAAACGGATATGATGAGGTCGAGGCGAACAGGATCGATAATTATGAAGATTTTACGGCAAGAGATGTTGGCAGATTATTTGGAATTGGTTTAGAGAAGATCGGGGTCAATCAGTTATACGCCGCGATCGGTGGATCTTTGGGAGGCGGAATTGCCTGGGAGATGGCTGTTCTTTTCCCTGATCTTATAGAAAACCTGATTCCTGTGGCGTCAGACTGGAAAGCTTCAGATTGGATTTTGGCACATAATAAAACCCAACAGCAGATATTGTCAAATTCTAGTAAGCCTGTTCATGATGCAAGAATGATGGCCATGCTATTTTACAGAACTGCAGATTCGTTTAAGGAAAAATTCAACAGAACCAAAAACGAGGAACAGGGTAACTTCAATACAGAGAGCTGGTTATTGCATCATGGCCAAAAACTGGAAAACAGGTTTTCGCTTCCTACCTATAAAATGATGAACCATCTATTGAGTTCGGTTGATATCACACGTAACAGAGGTACATTTAATGAAGTAGCCAGTCAGATCAAGGCAAGGGTATTTCAGGTGGGAGTTGATTCGGATTTCTTTTTTGTTCCCAAGGAAAATATAGAAACTCAAAAATTGCTCAATGAAGCAGGGGTTGAAAACAGTTACCAGGAAATAAAATCCATTCACGGACACGATGCTTTTTTAATTGAATTTGAACAGCTTGAAAAAATACTCAGCCCTATTTTTACCCAGCCCAAAACAAGAAGCTTAAAAAAGAAGGGGATCAAAATATTGAAGTTTGGTGGTCGTTCTTTGGCAAATGGAAAAGGTATTGAAAGGGTTGTAGAGATTATTTCTGAAAAAGCAAATGACAATGAAAATTTTGTAGTTGTTCTTTCGGCCAGAGGAGGTTCAACCGATGACCTGGAAGCTATACTTGAAAAGGCGAAAGCTGGAGATGCTTATAAAGAAGCATTTGAACAGTTTAAAAATGATCAAATTGAACCCGCGAATGAGATTCGCTTTGATCATGAGTTTAAATTGCTTGATGAGATCTTTCAGGGTGTTGCTCTGCTTGGCGATTACAGCAGTAAAATCAAGGATAGGGTTTTGGCGCAAGGAGAAGTTCTATCGGTTAAATTACTGAGCCATTTGCTGCTTAAAAAAGGTATTCCGGCTAAGGCGGTAGATTCCAGGAAACTGATCAAAACAGATAGCAATTTTGGGGAAGCCTTGGTTTTGGAAGATGTTTCAAAAGAAAACGTCAAAAGGCATTTTGCCAATAACGGACATGATCTACAGCTTGTTACAGGCTTTATCGCCTCTAACAGTAAAGGTGAAACGACCACTTTAGGAAGAAACGGCAGTAATTATTCTGCCTCACTTTTTGCCAATTATTTAGACGCAGCTGAACTGGAAAGTTATACGCATGTCAATGGAATTTACACAGCCAATCCCGATCTTGTTTCAAACGCACAGATGATCGAGGAACTTTCTTATCAGGAAGCCAATGAACTGGCCAGTTTTGGGGCTAATATTCTGCATGCCAAAACCATTATTCCTTTGGTGGAAAAGAATATCCCACTTCGTTTGTTAAATACTTTTGACAAAGAAAACAAGGGAACGCTTATTAAATCTCAGGCAACCAGTAAGGGGATCAGGTCGGTAACCGTTCAAAATAATGTGTCTCTGATCAATCTTGAAGGAAGAGGTTTATTGGGAAAGATAGGGGTAGACGCCAGAATATTCACAGCCCTTGGCAAAGGGGGAATCAATGTCAGTATTATTTCTCAGGGGTCCTCTGAACGAGGAATAGGGTTTGTGGTAAGTTCTAATGATGCGGTATTGGCAAAAGACATTCTTGAGCAGGAATTTGCTTTGGATATCAAAATGAAAGATGTCAACAGGATCTATGTTAAAGATGAACTGTCTATCGTTTCGATCATCGGACAAAATTTATCTAATTTCCACAGATCGTATAATGCACTTTCAATCAATAAGATCAAACCTGTATTGATCAATAATACAGTTACAGGCGATAATATTTGTCTGGTGTTGGAAGACAAAGACCTTAATAAGGCTGTCAACGTGATCCACGGGCAGATCTTTGGCGTATCGACCAATATCAATGTGGCTATTTTTGGCGTTGGATTAGTTGGAGGTACTCTTATTGAGCAGATCCTAAAAAGCAAACAGGATATTTTGAAAAGAAGAAATATCAATATCAATATTTTTGCTTTGGGTAATTCTAAACAGTTGTTAATGCAACGAGACGGAGTCGGAAAACATTGGCAAAAAAATCTATTGGATCAAGATAAGAGTGACTTTACCATTAATGATGTGATTGGATTTGCTAAAAGCAATCACCTGGAAAATCTGATCGCAGTTGACAATACAGCGAGCAGAGATTTTATTAAAAATTATCTTCCGTTGGTTGAGAACGGTTTTGACCTCGTATCATCTAACAAGATCGCCAATACGGTTGACTTTTCTTTTTATAAGGAATTACGCTCAGCACTGAAAAGAAACGAAAAGAACTATTTGTATGAAACCAATGTTGGTGCAGGTTTACCTTTGGTGGATACCATTAAACTGCTGCATCATTCAGGTGAAAATATTACCAGGATCAATGGTGTATTCTCGGGATCATTAAGTTATTTGTTCAATAATTTTTCGGTGCAGAATAAGAATTTCAGTGATATACTTCAGGAAGCAGTTGATAAGGGCTTTACGGAACCTGACCCGAGAGAGGACCTTAGCGGTAACGATGTAGCAAGAAAATTACTCATCCTGGCCCGCGAACTGGATCTTGAAAATGAAATTGAGGATGTACAGATCCAAAACCTGATACCTGAAAATCTGAGAGCAGGAACTGCAGCGGATTTTCTGGAAAGATTGAACGAGCTCAATGAGGAGTACCAAAAAACAAAAGAGGAGCAGCAACCTGATCACGTATTGAGATACGTAGGTATTTTGGCTGGAGATCTTTCCAAAAGTAAGGGAGAACTTGAAGTAAAACTTGTATCTGTTTCAAAGGATAGTTCTTTGGGTCAGGTTCAGGGGTCGGATTCCATTTTTGAAATTTACACCGAATCATATGGGGAAAGACCCTTAGTGATTCAGGGTGCCGGAGCGGGAGCAAAAGTAACGGCCCGAGGTGTATTTGGAGATATATTAAGATTAACAGAAAAAGCGGTTTAAGATCTGGTTTCAATGTAAAGATGCCAAGCTAAACTCAGAACATACTATTATGACAAAGAAAAGACAATTTGAGACGGAAGCTATTAGGAATCAAATACCGCGATCGGAATTTGGGGAACATACCAGCGCGATGTATGTCACCTCAAGTTTTGTGTTTGACGATGCAGAAGACATGAGAGCTTCTTTCGCTGAGGAAAAGGAAAAAAATATCTACAGTAGGTTTTCCAACCCGAATAATACAGAATTCGTAGATAAAATCGTCGCCATGGAAGGAGCAGAAAGCGGCTATGCTTTTGCTTCGGGTATGGCAGCTATTTTTTCTACTTTTGGCGCCTTGCTCAGCAGTGGAGATCATATTCTGTCGGCTCGTTCGGTATTCGGTTCAACCCATGCTTTGTTTACCAAGTTTTTCCCTAAATGGAACATAGAAACCAGCTATTTTAATATCAGTGAAGCGGATAGTATTGAAGCGTTGATACAGTCCAATACCAAGATCTTGTATGCTGAAACACCTACAAATCCCGGATTGGAAGTCATTGATCTGGAGTATTTAGGTAAGATTGCAAAAAAGCATGGCTTATTGCTGGTGATAGACAACTGCTTTGCAACACCGTATCTTCAACAGCCCATAACATTTGGAGCTGATCTGGTCGTGCATTCGGCCACCAAATTGATCGATGGACAAGGGCGTGTTTTGGGAGGTGTAACAGTGGGAAGGGCTGATTTGATTCGAGAGATCTATTTGTTTTCAAGAAATACAGGGCCTTCTCTATCGCCATTTAATTCCTGGATATTATCTAAAAGTCTGGAAACCTTGAGTGTCAGGGTTGACAGGCATTGTGAAAATGCCTTGGCGGTGGCAGAATTTCTGCAAGGCCATCAGCAAGTAAGTTCAGTACGTTACCCTTTTTTAAAATCTCATCCGCAGTATGACATTGCTGTCAAGCAAATGAAAAAGGGAGGTAATATTGTGGCGTTTGAAGTCAAAGGAGGCATAGAAGCAGGGCGAAATTTTTTGAATAGGATCAAGATGTGCTCACTATCGGCCAATCTGGGAGACACCAGAACCATTGTGACACATCCGGCTTCATCAACGCATAGCAAACTGTCATTGGAAGAAAGAAAAATTGTTGGAATAACAGATGGATTGATCAGAGTATCCGTAGGACTGGAAAATATTTCAGATATTGTAGAGGACTTGTCTCAAGCCCTAAACTCATGAAACTATGGTACTATTTAATTCTAAAAATGAGGAATATTTTAAAAGAGGTGAAACAAAAAGAAGAAGTATAGTAAAGGCATTTACCTGGAGAACTTTAGGAACCTTAGATACCATTGTGATTTCCTATTTATTGACGGGAGAAATCAAAACTGCCGTGTCGATAGGAGGTATAGAAGTCTTTACAAAAATGTTTTTATACTTCTTTCACGAACGAATTTGGAATTTTATAAAATGGGGAAAAAGAGGCATATGAAAGAACAATTAGAAAAAATATTAGAACAACGGATCATGATTTTAGATGGGGCCATGGGGACCATGATCCAGGCCTATAAATTTAGTGAAGAAGATTATCGCGGTGAAAGATTTAAAGATTATGAAATTCTGTTAAAGGGTAATAATGATCTGTTGACACTTACGCAACCTGAAGCTATCAAGGATATCCATAGAAAATATCTGGCCGCCGGGGCAGATATTATTGAAACCAATACATTTTCAGGAACTACCATCGCCATGGCCGATTACGGTATGGAAGACCTGGTATACGAACTGAATTTTGAATCGGCCAGGCTTGCCAAAGAAGCAGCAGATGAATTTACGGCAAAGGAACCTCATAAACCCAGGTTTGTAGCTGGGTCAATGGGCCCAACCAATAAAACAGCCAGCATGTCTCCGGACGTCAATGACCCTGGTTTTAGAGCGGTTACTTTTGACGAACTAAGAGCCGCTTATAAGCAACAGGCAGAGGCCTTGTTGGATGGAGGTGCAGACATACTCTTGGTAGAGACCGTATTTGATACGCTCAATGCCAAAGCAGGTTTGTTTGCTATTGAAGAGATCAAAGATGAAAGGGGTATAGACATCCCCATTATGTTAAGCGGAACCATTACAGATGCAAGCGGAAGAACACTTTCGGGTCAAACGGCAGAAGCTTTCCTCATTTCAGTGTCTCATATTCCTTTATTAACTGTAGGATTTAACTGTGCTCTGGGAGCCAATTTATTGCAACCACACCTGGAAGCAATTGCGCCAAAAACAGACCTGGCCATTTCGGCCCATCCCAACGCAGGATTGCC
>CBDULU010000061.1:0-8779 GCA_965368155.1 uncultured Flavobacteriaceae bacterium | reverse complement strand
TCGCATAATTCACGATCTCAACAGCTTGTATGATTCTTTCGGCACTCACCGAAAGTGGGTACGTGTTATTCTTTAGAACATTTCCATAAATCAAGTACTTGACAACTTTATCATAAAAAATTTGTACAGCATCAATTGATGTATAACTTGTTGCTCCTAACTGTAGGGCTTTTTCTCCAATTACAGCGATCTCTTCCTTTTCAAATCCACCCGTATTGACGCTGACAGCATGAACTTCAAATCCTTCTACTTTTGACAGGTATTTTGCGCAATAGGAAGTGTCTAACCCTCCGCTATATGCAAGTACTAATTTTTTCATTTTATTCTAATTTTATTTCCCTTGGCCTTCTTATCCAGAAGGTACAGGGACTATGATTTACTGGAATTATCTTTATTTGAATCTTTCTTTTTCAAAAATAAACTTTGCTTGATCCTTTTGAGTCTGCTCAGGCTTTTTGAATTATAGGGATGTTCTTTCTTCTCATTTTTCTTGCCATCATAGAGCATGCCCGTACATAGACACATTTTTTGATGGGTTCGTTGCAATACATCATAATTTCTACAAGTCTGGCAACCCTTCCAAAATTCAGGATCATCTGTAAGCTCTGAAAAAGTAACAGGTTTATAGCCCAGCTCATAATTGATCTTCATCACTGCTAAACCCGTAGTGATTCCAAATATCTTAGAATCAGGATACTTCTCCTGCGAATATTTGAACACTTTGGTCTTTATCCTTTTGGCCAGACCCTGATGTCTGAAATCAGGATGTACGATCAAACCAGAGTGTACTACAAAATTCTTATCTCCAAAGGTCTCTATATAACAAAAACCTGCAAATTTATCGCCATCTAATGCGATCACAGCGTTTCCATTCCTGATCTTTGCTTCAACATACTCGGGGGTTCTTTTGGCGATACCTGTACCTCTTTGTTCAGCCGATTTATCTATCGTCTGACTAATGGTAGTGGCAAATTTTATATGTTTATCCGTGGCAATTACAATTTCCATTGTATTGATTTAAAGTAAATTTTTGAAAATGATATTTTGATTAGCAGAAATGGACTCACCTATCTCTATAAAATATGACATACCCTTACGGGCGACGGCGAACGACAGGCATAACAGGATTCATTAAAATACTGGTTTTAAGGAATTTTAAATCTGTTAAATTATTCTGGGAATGCATTGTTGAAATATTGAATTGTGAATTGAAAATTTTGAATTTACCATTAATTTAGGCCAAGGCGACGCGCGGGTCTGCGGCGGCCCTGTAAAATTGAAGTATATGGTGTTTTCGTATTCACGAGGCAATATTACAATTAAAATTCAAACTGAAAAAGAAAATATTCAATATTTTTCAATCAAATCCATCCAAAATTATCAATCAAATACTAATCAAGTTGATTTTTAATGGTTTCTCTCACAAAAGTGACTATTTCTTTAACTTCCCCAACCTCCATCTTTAAAATTCCGGATATTTCATTAAAGCTTAGTTTTCCAAGTATATATAAGTCAACAATATTCGACGTATTGACAGGAAGTTTATAATACACTTTACGAAGCGTATTGCGGTCATTATACTCCTCAAATTGTTTGATCTTGTCGAGACCGAGAAAGGTCTTTACTCCTTCTTCATCTTCATCATAAGGTAATCCCTTTGGTCCCGAATCATTCTGATGATAAGAAATATCATCCAGTTCTTCATTCATAATCAAATCATTACCGCCATCAGTGGTAAAATTCTCCTCCAATTGTTTTAGTTCTTCTTCAAGTATATACTTCGTACTTATCGAATCTTTATGCCATTCTTCGGATTGAAACAAGGCCGACATTCGTTTATTTAAGATCTCGAACATGGCCAGTCTTAAGTCTTCAGCATTTTTGCTTTTTTGAAAACCTTGTTCATATGTCTCCAGAACAACTTCATCAATAATTTCATTTGACTTATACATGTTCTTAGGAAAAAAACCCAGCATTTCTCCCACTCTGATGCGCTGTTTCGCATAAGGCTGCAAAAGGTGCACAATAGTTAGGGTTTTTTTTTCTGGATTCTGGCCGGAGTTTTTGTTTAATGAAGTCATGATCATATGGCTTTTAAGTAAGTCTTCTAAAGTTACGAAATAAGTGGGATTTTTAAATTTTATTTATCATAAAAAACGACTAATTCCACCAAAGATATAAATCAATTCATTCTTACTTATCTTGAATATATAAGCTGCATGGGAAATCTGATGACAGGCATCTGACAACCTCTATTTATTTCTGAAGTTCTTATCAGTTTTCAACAATTTTGCAATTTCAGCAAAGGCCTTAATTATTTTTGAGTAGAATCACCTGAATTATGACCCGAAACAATTTTGAATTTCAAATTGCCCAACTCACCTTAAAAGGTCAGTATTACGAGCCTAAAGATATTTATGCCGTTGTGGTTTTGGTTCATGGTATGGGTGAATATTCAAGGAGATATGAAAGAACCGTGGTGCCCTTACTTTTAAAATCGTCCATAGCAGTGATTTCTTATGATCAATTTGGACATGGTCACTCTCAAGAAAAAAAAGGAGATCACCCAGGATATAATTACCTACTCGATTCAATAGACCATCTAATCACAAAAGCGGCAATTTTATTTCCTTCAAAACCTGTCTTCCTTTACGGTCATAGTATGGGCGGCAACGTGGCGATTAATTTTACGCTGCGCAGAACACATCATTTGAAGGGTGTGATCGCCACAAGTCCATTTCTTAGGCTTGCTTTTGATCCTCCGGGATGGAAAATATTCTTTGGTAAATTGATCGACAAAATCTATCCGTCAGT
This sequence comes from uncultured Flavobacteriaceae bacterium, assembly GCA_965368155.1. Classification (GTDB taxonomy): domain Bacteria; phylum Bacteroidota; class Bacteroidia; order Flavobacteriales; family Flavobacteriaceae; genus Lutimonas. The sequence continues at coordinate 5,965 of CBDULU010000061.1, read as the reverse complement.
AACCATGCCCAATGAACTTGATCTGCAGTTTCTTTCAAAAGATCAGCAAGAAATAGAAGCTTATAAAAATGACCCGCTGATTCATGACAAGGTAAGTACAAGGTATTCACTTAGAATGATGAAGACCGGTGAATGGGCCATTCAACATGCTTCCTCTTTAACAACGCCCATGTTATTGATGCATGGAACCAAAGATCAGATTACTTCACACCTGGCCTCAAAAGAATTTGCTGATAACACTGAAGGAATGGTCACATTTGTTCCTGTAGAGAATGGTTATCACGAACTACACCATGACCTGGAAAAAGACATGGTTCTCACTCGAATCTGTGACTGGATAAAAGAACAAATAACAAAACCTTAAAATAAGAACGCTATGAAAAACTTACTTATTCTTTATTTATTGATCATATCACCGCATCTGTTGGCACAGAACAGTGCTATGGTTTTTAGTAAAACAGGCTATTCATACTCCAATCCCAGCCTTTTGGAATCCTATAAAATTTCAGTAAGTCAGCTTACTCCGGTTGACCAAAACCTGCATAAAAAAGCAAAGAATTTACTGCTGGCTAAAAATTTAATCCCTTTGGATGGGTTTGATTCGGATAATTTTTCATCCCTTATCCTAAAAGAGCAACTTACAAAATTAGATCGTTCTACTCCATTTAGCGTCCATCACAACGCGACCTTAGAACGATTTATCAGGGTGTATCTTAGAGATCGTAAAGCGTATTTAAACAGACTCATCAATAAGTCGATTTACTATTTTCCTGTATTCGAGCAGTACCTTGACGCTTATGATCTACCCATTGAATTAAAATATCTGGCCGTAGTTGAGTCTGCTTTAAACCCGGTGGCAATTTCCCCTTCAGGGGCTAAAGGCCTCTGGCAGTTCATGTATGGAACGGGAATGGACTACGATCTTTATATAGATTCTTATGTAGACGAGAGATTTGATATCATGAAGTCTACTCAAGCAGCCTGCGCCTATCTGAAGGACCTTTATGAATCCTTTGGTGATTGGGATCTGGCATTGGCCGCTTATAATTCTGGCCCCGGGAATGTCAGAAAAGCCATCAAAAGAGCCGGTGGTAAAAATAATTACTGGGAAATCAGACAATACCTGCCCAGAGAAACCAGTAGTTATGTCCCAGCATTTTATGCCACCATGTACCTGTTTACTCATGCGGAATATCACGGACTAGGCCCCTTAAAAGGAGAAATATCCTATTTTGAAACAGACACTATTCAACTCAAAGGAGGCTTGACTTTTGAAGCCATCAAAAAAAATACCGGAATCAATATGGATGTCCTAAGATCCTTTAATCCGATTTACAAAAAAGATCTGATCCCGGAGTTGAGGGGCAAAACCATGACACTAACCCTACCTGTCGACTTAATTCCTCGCTTTATTTCCTCTGAAAATGACCTTTACAATGAGGTTATGAATATTGAAAACATATTTGCGAGCTCCAAGGCCATTCCCATCACTGCTTTTAACAGCTATCTCGTTACAGACGGGGATAATTTGAGCAGTATTGCCAAAAAACACCATATCAGCATAGCGCAATTAAAAACCTGGAACGGTCTTGATAGTAACTTTTTGATCTCAGGTCAAAGACTGGTCGTAACCGACAGAAAAGAACAAGACAATGGAAAACGAAAAAAAGAAGACCAACAAGAAAAGCTCCTAACACAAAGGGTCAATGATAAAAATCAATTCACAAGTTATACAGTGGAACACGGGGACACACTTTTTAAAATCTCAAGAAAATTTGGAAATATTCCAATTTCAGAGCTGCGCGCTTTGAATGATCTTGACAATGTCAATTATTTAAAACCCGGCACCAGAATCAAGATAAAAAAAAGAGCGGCTGACCAACAAAGTTGAGAGAGCCGCAATCCTTAAGATTATGCTAAATTTATAGGCAAGGCTTAAAAAAAATTGAATAAATAAAATTTTGTTCTATTTTTACCGTTTTGATACCGTACATACTGAAAATAAAGATGATGTTAATGAAATTGATGCGCCAATATTTAACCATAATCCTTTCCCTTTTTATAAGCCTGATCTATGCTCAGGACAGCCAAGATTCATCTTTAAATGAGCCATTGGAGCTAAATGATGCATTGGAGGTTGGTTCAGATTCCCTGTCGAATGTGGCCATGCTGGCCCAAAAGCAACTTATTGATACGGTAAGAATTGATACTACGCTCATCGAAGGAAAGACCATTGCCCTGATCGATCATATCGAAGTGAGTGAATTTGATCAAAAATGGCTCGAATCCTGGAAAAACAATGTTATTGACAGTAGTTTGATCATTAAGCCTGAAGATACCATTGGAAAGCTGGTGATCCAAGATTTTACGACTGAGCAATTAAAAGAAAGAATTGCGTATTTGGATAGTCAAACTCCATTTAATTTTGAATATAATCCTTCCCTTGAAAAAATCATCAAACATTATTTAAAAAACAGGCAGCAAACTCTTGCAAATTTGATGGGTAGAGCCAAGTATTATTTTCCAATGTTTGAAGAGCATCTAGCCAAATATGATATTCCGATGGAACTCAAATATCTGGCCATTGTTGAATCGGCTTTAAAAGCGAATGCAACCTCAAGAGTTGGAGCCAAAGGATTATGGCAATTCATGTATGGAACAGGACGAGAATATGATTTGAAAGTTAGTTCTTATGTAGATGAAAGATCTGATCCCATTAAAGCTACCGAAGCAGCATGTCAATATCTCACAAAATTATATGGTATTTTCAATGATTGGGATCTTGCGCTTGCAGCCTATAATTCTGGCCCGGGAAATGTAAATAAAGCCATTAGAAGAGCTGGGGGACAAAAGAACTATTGGAATATTCGTCACTATTTACCTAGAGAAACCGCGGGATATTTACCTGCCTTCTATGCCACCTACTATATTTTTGAATATGCTGATGAACATCAGTTATATGCAAAAAATGAAGTATTGAACACTTTTGAGACTGACACAATAGTTGTTAAAAGACAAATTACATTTGAGCAGATCAATAATGTATTGGGGACCGATATGGAATTACTTACTTTTCTCAACCCTCAATACAAGTTAAAAATTATCCCTGTCATTAAAGACAGAGACTATACCTTGACTTTGCCAAAATTTATCTCGGGAAGCTTTGTTTCCAATGAAGCACAGATCTATGCTTATGCTGAAGAGGCGGAAGCTAAAAGAGAAAAACCATTGCCTAAGTATTTCGAAGCTAATGACAGGATAAGATACCGTGTAAAAAGTGGTGATTACCTCGGGAAGATCGCAAACAGATACGGAGTTTCAGTAAGTAGTATCAAACGATGGAACGGATTAAAGAGTAATAACCTCAGAGTAGGACAACGTCTTACCATTTATCCAAGAAGACCTGTAGCCCAAGCTTCTGCTCCGGCTAAAACCAACACAACAGCTAAAAAAGAAGCTCCAAAAGGTAAGTATGCGACCTATGTAGTGAAGAAAGGAGATTCTTTATGGTTGATCTCTCAAAAATATCCACAAGTTTCTGTTGCACAATTGAAAGAATGGAACAATATTTGGAGTACTAAAAGTCTGAAACCAGGAACCAAGCTCAAAATATACTAATGTTCAATTTAATGAGTGGGCTTCCGTCTTAAACCTTCACAATGTTAAAAAGAATTGCCTTCACCATTTTCTCCATTGTACTATTCGCCTCTTGCGCCAAAAGTGATACCGTAACGCTTGTATCATCAACTGGCCGAATTAATCATGTCTTGATCGTTATGAATGATGAAGATTGGCAGGGAAAGGTAGGTGATGCGCTTAAAAATATCATAGGCGAACCTGTAAAAGGTCTGCCACAAGAAGAAAATCAGTTTTCCGTTACACAGGTAGACCCTTTTACCTTTAATAGTCTTTTTAAAAGAAATCGAAATATTTTATTTGTTGGTCTTGACAAGGAAGAGAATTTTTATACCAATCATGATGTTCACGCCAGTCCTCAAACCACGGTTACCATTCTTTCAAAAGATAAAGAAGCATTAGTTGAAAATATTCGGTCTCATGCTGATGAAATCATCGATATCTTCAAGAAAAATGATTTGGCGCTGTATCAAAGAAAAATAACAAAAGATTTTCATGATCCTGAAACAATTGAGACACTCAACAGCCTTGGTGTTTCAATGAAAATACCTTTTGAGTATAAAAAGGTGGAAGACTCTGGACAGTTTTTGTGGTATCGAAATACGTTTGAAAGAGGATTATTGAATATCATAGCCTATGAAGTACCTGTTTTTGATGAACCTTACACAATGGCGTCTCTTGTTTCTTTTAGAGATTCTATTGGCAAAAGTTATATTCCCGGACAGTTTGACAATACCTATATGAGAACCGAACCTCAATTCACTCCTATTACCAGCAAAGTTACATTTAACGATATCAATGCTATCGAATCAAGAGGTTTGTGGTTTGTTGAAGGTGATTATATGGGAGGTCCATTTATCAGTTATACGATTGAAGATAAAGAAAATGAGCGTCTGATCGTTGTGGAAGGGTTTAGTTATTCCCCATCTTCTAAAAAAAGAGATGTCGTCTTTGAACTTGAAGCCATTTTAAAAACACTTGAGCTAAAATAAGGGGTAATTTTAAGCATCTTATCCAAGCCTTTATTTCTTTTTTCTACGCATCTTTAATGATGGATCCTTTCTCCTGTCAACATTTTTAAACCAGAATATGCCTGAAAAAAAGATATGTTCATTTACTCTAATGACGAAGGCAGAAATTGTGATACAGCCATTCAACTTCATCTAAGGATCGAATCAATAGTACGAAAATAGTCTGATCCCTTACTGTTCCAGTGATAGGTTTTCAGTAGTGAAGGTATTTAAACCGTCTATGGTATCTGTATATATCAGAAATGCTTTAATGTCATTGTGCTTTTCAAGAAAAAGCTTGGTTTTATCGAGTCCCATGGCCATAAAAGCAGTCGCATAAGCATCTACATCAGCACAATCCAAGCTTGCAATCACTGAAGCACTGAGTAAGTTACTTTTACTCGGATAACCGGTTTGGGTATCAATAGTATGAGCATACTTTTCACCACTTAAAGAATCAATCTTGAACTTTCGGTAATTTCCAGAAGTGGCAATAGATTCGTTTTTCAAGGCAATTATGGTTTGAAAAGACCTGCTCCCATCAAAATTTGGTTTTTCTATAGCTATTCTCCAGGGTTGCTTTTTAGGGTTTACACCTCTGGCCCTTATTTCCCCACCAATTTCAATCAGGTAATTGCGAATCTCTTTACTTTCCAGAAACCTGCCCATAAGATCAACGGCAAATCCTTTTGCATTGGCATTAAAATCGAGATAGGTCTCAGGATGCTTTTTAATAATTTTTCCGTTTCTAAGCTGAATCTGATCAAACCCCACAAAGACGAGCAGGCTATCTACTTTTCTTTGTTCCATCTGCGCTAAACTATTTCCAGGTCCAAACCCCCAGGCATTCACCAAAGTCCCTATTGTTGGGTCAAATGCTCCCTCTGTTTCTTTATAGATCTTTGCGGATTTGTAAAACACTTCTTCAAAAAGTGCATCTACAACTACTGTGGTATCTCCTTTATTGATCATTGAAATATCAGAATCTGGAATATAAGTGGATAAGGATTCATTCATGGCACGAATCAAACTATCGATATCAGCTTCGGAAACTTTCGTTTTCCCCCCATCAAAAGTGATATGGAAGCTTGTCCCAAAAGCTGCGCCTTCTATTCGCTGATAGGGCATTTCAGGCTCCTTCTCACAAGAAAATAACATCGCTAAAACAAGAAATAAAAACATTTTTTTCATGCCAAAAATTATAGATTATTTAACATACAAAGATAAGTTTTATCTTAGTTTTGTCTTTAGGTTTTTTTTAGTTAAATATGTTAAAGAAAGCAAAATATTTAATAATTTTGTATTTAAATTAAATTCTA
>CBDULU010000060.1:0-8795 GCA_965368155.1 uncultured Flavobacteriaceae bacterium | reverse complement strand
CTTATTGTTGAGGATTTTATAAAGGAGGCTCGAAGAATGGGGGTATCAGTAGGGCCGGGAAGAGGGTCTGCCGCGGGTTCCGCAGTAGCCTATTGTCTTGGTATTACCAACATTGACCCAATAAAGTACGATTTGCTTTTTGAGCGATTTCTAAATCCGGATAGGGTATCCCTTCCTGATATTGATATTGATTTTGATGATGAAGGCAGGCAGCGTGTGATTGATTATGTGATCGATAAATACGGTTCCAACCAGGTAGCTCAGATCATTACCTATGGAACCATGGCTGCTAAATCTTCTATTAGGGATACGGCGCGAGTTCTTGATCTTCCGCTTCCTGATGCTGACAGAATCGCAAAATTGATCCCCGGCCTTAAGCTGAACAATATCTTTGGTACTGACGAGAAGAGTATCTCTAAAGTAAAAGGACTGAGAAGCGAGGAAAAAGCTAATGTGGATGAATTAATAAGCATGGCTGATGGAAACGGTATCGAAGCCGATACCATCAATCAGGCGAGAATGCTGGAAGGATCGGTAAGAAATACAGGAACACACGCTTGCGGTGTCATTATTACTCCCGAGGATATTACAAATCTGATTCCGGTTGCTACCGCCAAGGGTACCGATATGTATGTTACCCAATTTGACAATGGAGTTGTTGAGGATGCGGGCTTATTAAAAATGGATTTCCTGGGGTTAAAAACCCTAACCCTGATCAAGGATACAGTAAAGATCGTAAAAGCATTGCATGGAGTTGATCTTGAACCGGATGATTTCCCACTTGATGATGAAAAGACTTATGCTTTGTTCCAAAGAGGTGAAACTATTGGAATTTTTCAATATGAATCACCTGGCATGCAAAAGCATATGAAGTCGCTTAAGCCGACTGAATTTGCAGACCTTATCGCAATGAACGCTTTATATCGCCCAGGTCCGATGGAATATATCCCATCTTTTATTGATCGTAAACACGGGCGTGAAGAGATCGAGTATGATCTTCCAGACATGGAAGGTTATCTTAAGGAAACCTATGGAATTACGGTTTATCAGGAACAGGTCATGCTCTTATCTCAAAAACTGGCAGGGTTTACCAAGGGTCAGGCGGATATGCTTCGTAAAGCTATGGGAAAAAAGATTTTTGCCCTACTTGAGAAATTAAAACCTCTTTTTATAGAGGGGGGTAAAAAAAATAACCATCCCGAGGAGGTATTAGAAAAGATCTGGAAAGATTGGGAGGCTTTTGCAGCCTATGCTTTCAATAAATCACATTCTACCTGCTACGCATTTATAGCTTATCAGACCGCCTACTTAAAGGCACATTATCCTGCAGAATATATGGCTTCTGTTTTGAGCAATAATATGAATGATATCAAACAGGTTTCCTTTTTTATGGAAGAATGTAAACGGTCAGGAATTGAAGTTCTCGGACCAGATATCAATGAATCATATTATAAATTTTCTGTAAACAAACAGGGAGCAGTTCGATTTGGTATGGGTGCCATCAGGGGAGTTGGAGAAGGAGCCGTTAAAGCTATCGTCAATGAACGCAAAGAAAATGGAAATTTTAGCTCTATTTTTGACCTAACCAAAAGAGTTGATCTAAGAGCTGCTAATAAAAAAGCCTTTGATGGCTTAGTGCTGGCCGGAGGTTTTGATTCTTTTCAAACCGCAAACAGATCACAGTATTTTGCTTTGGACGAAAAGGGAGTTACCTTCATTGAAAAGGCGATCAGATATGGTAACAAGTTTCAGGAGAGCAAGAATTCTGCCCAGGTATCTTTATTTGGGGAGGCTTCAGAAGTTCAGTTTGAAGAGCCCGAAATTCCTCCATGTGAACCATGGAATGTCATGGAAAAGCTTTCAAAGGAAAAGGAAATGATCGGTATTTATATTTCAGGTCATCCGCTGGACGATTTCAAAACAGAAATTCAATATTTTTGTAACGCAAGAGTTGACAGCCTGCAAAACATCAATCAATTAGAAGGCAAGGAATTATCATTTGCGGGTATCATTACAGATGTGCAACATCGGGTAAGCAAGAATGGTAAACCTTGGGGGATGTTTACTTTTGAGGATTATAGCGACACCTATGAATTCAGGTTATTCAATGAAGATTATTTGAAATTCAGGCATTTTCTAATCCCTAATACCTTTCTCTATCTGAAAACGGTTATGCGAAGAGCCTGGCAGAATGGCGATGTCAGGGTGCAAATTACCACGATACAGCAGTTGCAGGATGTTTTGTCTAATATGGCCAAAAAGATCACTTTGAATTTGCCTATAGAAAGCATCAATGAAAGGTCGGTGCAAAAATTTGACAGTGTTTTTAAGAAACACCAGGGAAATCAGCATCTCAATTTTATGATCATTGATCAGAAGGAAAAACTCAAGCTGAATATGCCCAGCAGAAGTGCGAAGATCAATATAACCAAGGAACTACTTGATGAACTTAGCGAAAATGAGTGGAGTTTTAAACTTAACTAGCGGTTCATAAATTCGGCCAGTAATCTGTGAAAATGATGCACACCTTTTTCTCGTTTCGGAGAGAACCTTCCAGCTTTATAGAAGGATGAAAGTATGCCCTTTTGTACATTTTCAACAACAAATTCATCCTCACGTTCTACCTTGTCCAGGGCCTGTCCGGCTCCTTTTTCCAATTTGTCAGGATCAAAAACATAGCTGATAAAGGACACTTTGGTCCGATCAATACTTAAAGGTTTTATCACATTTATAGAAAGCCCCCAGGGGTAAAAATTAAACATCATATTAGGGAAAACCCAATAATAATAAGCAGCCACATTTTTTCCATGATCTATATGTCCATCCGGCAGGTCAAAAGTTTCTGTAGCCTCATCTGCATAACCTATTTGTAAATTACAATGATCATAAATTTCAGTTCTATAAGAACCATAATCCAACACCTTATTAAGTCCTTCATGAACAAAAGGAACATGAAATCCTTCGAGATAATTGTCGCAATATAAGGCCCAATGTGACTGAACCAGATAATCTTTTGAGAGGGATGAATCATGTCTGAATTCACCCAATGGCAAAAAACCTACCCGTTCTTCCATAATCTTTATGACCTCATTAAAATCAAAGGCCGGGTCCAGTCCGGTAAACAGCAACGGTCCCCATTTTTTTAAAGAAAATTGGTGTAAATTATCACATTCACGCGGAAAATCTTGGGCTTCCTTAAATTCAGGCATATGCTCAAAATTACCTTTCAAATTAAATCGGCGGCCATGATACATACAGGTTAATTTTTTCAATTTTCCGCTTCCCAAAACTACCAGGTTTGCCCGATGGGTACAAACATTGCTCATACAATGAATGTCACCGTCTTCATCTCTGGTAAGTAATAAGGGTTCCGTCAAATAACGATCTAACAAAACAAATGGATGCACTGATTTAGGTAATTTGACCAGTTGTTCATCTCCAATAAATTGCCAGGATTTTAAAAAAATCTTTTCTTTGATGTTGTCAAAAACGATCTGATCTTTATAAAAAGAGGAAGGTAAGGTGCTGGCTTTGCATATATCAGGGTCAACAGAAAATTTGTCGCTCATAAGTTTGGTTCTTTAAATGCTTTAATCACAGTTCTAATGTAGTAATTAATATAGAATTATAAACGAGGCATTTTGTGAAAAATACCATCAAAAACCTGTATTCATAACAGGAAACTTTACAGTGTTGGTTATATTGTTAGAAATTGAATGGTTTTTTACTAATATTGCTTTGATTTCAATTTTATATATTGACGGCTTATCTTAAAAAAGGAACAAATGAATAAAACATCCCATACAGAATATTTGAATTTAGAAACGGTTTTAATAAAACCGGTTTCGGCAGCCTTTCGTTCCGATCGGATCATCTCTGAGCAATGGCAATTATTAAATTTTTTGGAAAAGCCTGATCTTGATGAAGCGGTGAATGAATACAGAGAATTTGAATCTATCTTAAAGGATCATGAGACAAATGTGCTGCATTTGCCCGAACAAGAGGGCCTAAGTATGGATTCTGTTTATTGCAGAGATGCCTCTATTGCTACCGATTTTGGGATGATCCTGTGCCATATGGGCAAAAAGGAGCGCAATAGGGAACCCAAGGCTCAAAAAGCCTTCTTTGTTAAGAATAATATTCCTGTTTTAGGAGAAATCAAGTTTCCTGGAACCCTTGAGGGAGGTGATGTTGCCTGGCTTGATAAATCTACACTAGCGGTTGGACATACTTATAGAACAAATGAAGCCGGAATAGTGCAATTGAAGCAGTTATTGGAACCTCGCGGGATCAAGGTTCTTGTCGTTGAATTACCGCACTATAAAGGACCTTCAGATGTATTTCATCTCATGTCTATTTTTAGTCCTGTAGCAGAAAAGCTTGCTGTGGTGTATTCACCATTAATGCCCATATATTTTAGGAATGAGTTGCTGATAAGAGGTTATGATCTCGTCGAAGTACCTGAAGAGGAATTTGATTCTATGGGTTGTAATGTTTTGGCCATAGGTCCGAAAAAATGTGTGATGCTAAAAGGAAACCCTAAAACGGAGCAGGGATTAAAAGATCATGGTTGTGAGGTACTGACTTATCATGGACAACATATAAGTGTTATGGGTGGTGGTGGCCCAACTTGCTTGACAAGACCAATGACAAGGGCAGATAAGAATTGATTTTTTAGAGGTGCTTTTCTGCTGCATTTACGATATCATAAAACGATATAAATTCGATAGAAATCACTTAGTCAACCGCTATAAATTTGTATTTTTACGCCAATTAATTCCATAGAATGAACATACACTTTATATCAATTGGAGGCAGCGCCATGCATAATCTGGCTTTGGCACTTCATGAAAAGGGAGATCACATCACTGGAAGTGATGATGCCATATTTGAACCGTCTAAGTCAAGATTGGCAGCCAAAGGTTTGTTGCCTGAATCCTTAGGTTGGTTTCCAGAAAAAGTGAACCCTGAAGTGGATGCCATTATTTTAGGAATGCATGCCAAGGCTGATAATCCGGAATTGATCAAGGCACAGGAACTGGGGATCACCATTTATTCCTATCCAGAGTTCTTATATGAACACGCTAAAAACAAAACCAGAGTAGTCATCGGTGGGTCTCATGGTAAGACAACGATTACATCAATGATCCTCCATGTATTAAAATACCATGAAGTTGAGGTTGATTTTATGGTAGGAGCACAGTTGGATGGTTTTGATAGAATGGTGCATCTTACAAATGAGAATGAGATCATTGTTCTGGAAGGAGATGAATACTTATCATCACCTATAGATCTTCGCCCTAAATTTCATTTATATAAGGCAAATATTGCCTTGTTGAGTGGCATCGCCTGGGACCATATCAATGTCTTTCCAACATTTGAGAATTATGTGGATCAGTTTCGCATTTTTGTCGACACCATGGTCAAAGGAGGAATGATGGTGTACAATGTGGAGGATGAGGTAGTAAAGGAAGTTGTTGAGCAAACATCCAATCAAATCAAAATATATCCTTATAAAACACCAGATTACACGATTGAAAATGGAGCCACTGTTTTGGATACTGTCGAAGGAGAAGTTCCTTTAGAGATCTTTGGTAAACACAATTTGCAAAACCTTGAAGGAGCACGCAGTATTTGTTTTCATCTGGGTATAGGTGAGGAAGAGTTTTATGAGGCAATTGCCGATTTTAAAGGAGCTAGTAAAAGACTTGAAAAAATAGCAGAGAATGAGCACACTGTGGTATTTAAGGATTTTGCGCATTCTCCTTCTAAGGTAGAGGCAACAACAAATGCAGTCAAAGAACAGTATGTCGATCGAAAATTACTGGCCTGCCTTGAATTGCATACCTATAGCAGCCTGAATGAAGATTTTCTTAAGGAGTATGTGGGTACCCTGAACAAAGCCGATGAGGCCGTTGTATTCTATTCTCCACATGCTGTAAAGATCAAAAGATTAAAGGAAGTCAGTGAGGAGCAAATAGCCAAAGCTTTTAAAAGAGATGATTTGATTATTTATACTGATCCCAAAGTATTTAAAGATTTTTTATTTAGCAGAAACTTGAAAGATACAGCACTTCTATTAATGAGTTCCGGTAATTATGGAGGCCTTGATTTTGATGAGGTTAAAGATCTTTTATAAATTAATCTTTATAACCGAACCTTTTGAGCTGACTGTTACTGCTTCTCCAGTTTTTATTGACTTTTACATAAAGTTCCATAAATATTTTTTTTCCGAAGAACTTCTCAAGGTCCCTTCTGGCCTCGGTACCAACTCGTTTTAGAGCTGCCCCCTTATGGCCAATGATAATTCCTTTTTGGGTATCTCTTTCGACCATGATGACTGATCTGATTCGAATTATTTTGGGCTCTTCCTTGAATTCTTCTGTGACAATCTCAACCGAATAAGGAATTTCCTTTTTATAATGCATGAGGATCTTTTCTCTGATAGTTTCATTTACAAAGAAACGCTCAGGCTTGTCTGTAAGCTGGTCTTTAGGATAGAATGGTGGTGATACCGGCAGCAATGCTACAATACGGTTCATGACGGTTTCTATATTGAAATTTTCAAGGGCTGAAATAGGGTGAATTTCAGCATTAGGTAAGGTTTCTTTCCAATAATTTACCTGCTGCTCTAATTCTATCTGTGAAGATTGGTCAATTTTATTTAAAAGCAGAATGACAGGAACCTTTAAATTTTTAATTTTTTCAAAAAAAGCTTCATTCTTTAATTCCTTTTCCCCTGTTTCAACCATATAAATCAAAACATCCGCGTCTTCAAAGGCAGTTTTCACAAAGTCCATCATTGATTCCTGCAGCTCGTATGCCGGTTTAATGATTCCGGGCGTGTCAGAAAACACTACCTGATAATCTTCTGTATTCACAATACCCAGAATTCTGTGTCTTGTCGTTTGAGCCTTTGACGTGATGATCGACAATCGTTCTCCAACCAAGGCGTTCATCAGGGTAGATTTTCCAACATTTGGATTTCCGATGATATTAACAAATCCGGCTTTATGTTTCATGTATGCTCTAAATTAGGATACAAAGGTACTAGGTTTTCATCTTTCTTTGCTTAGGAATATCTCTTTTCTATGCTAAATTCAAATCATGGCGAAACCTAAAATCAAATAAAGTATAGTTGTGATAAGGCCTCCAAGGAGGGCATAGGGAAGTTGGGTTCGAACATGATCAATATGGTCAGAGGCAGAAGCCATTGACGAAATGATACTCGTATCTGAAATAGGAGAACAATGGTCTCCAAATATACCACCTCCCAGTGTTGCAGCGATAACCAGAGTAAGCTCAGTACCGTGTATATCGGCCATAGGAATCGAAATGGCCAGCATGATGGCGAAAGTACCCCAGGATGTTCCAGTTGAAAATGCTATAAATGAACTGATCACAAATACAAGGGCAGGTAAAAATTGTGGTGAGAGCCAGTCCTTTGACCAGTTGGCGACAAAATGCCCGGTTCCTAATTGGTTACAGGCATCACCAATAGCAAAAGCCAGCAACATCAAAAGAGCCAGAGGCATTAATTCACTGATCCCTTTAAGAATGAGATCTACCATCTCTTTTAATTTCATAATCCCTTGAGCCCGATATAGAATCATCGCCACTAATATGGAAGTAATAACGGCATAAAGAACCGAGGAAGAGCCAGATCCATTACCAATGGCCTGAGAAACATGATTCCAAAAAGAATGGGATTCTTCAACTTTCGACCACCCCGTATAGGCAAGATTTACAGGCATCATAATGACCATAGTCAACAATGGGATCACCATATTGAAGGATTTCGCTTTTATACCCTCTTTCGGCGCAAAGGAGGTAATTACATCAGAGATCATGGGCTTTGAACCTTCATCCATTAATTTACCTGTGGTTCGTGTTCGTTTTTCAGCTTTTGCCATGGAGCCGATGTCCTTTTTTGAAACGATCACAATAAAAAGAATCATTAGCGCTAGTATCGGATAAAAATTATAGACTATTGACGACAGCATTACGCTAAATGGGTTTTCTATATTCTGTGTGATCAATAGCCCCATGATAAAGGCGCCCCATGCATTAAAGGGTATCAGGATAGAAGTGGGGGCGGAGCTTGAATCTGCGATATATGCCAGTTTTTCTCTGGGAATTTTTAATTTGTCAAAAACAGGACGGTATAAAGTACCAACAGTTAGCGAACTGATACTCGTTTCTACAAAAAGCACGATTCCGGTCAACATGGCCAATAACTGAATGATGATCCTGCTATACCCGGTATGTTTCTTTTCAAAATAGGCGATAAGCTTATTCAATTGGTTGACAAAGCCCTCTACGCCTCTCGAATATTGGATAAAAAGGAGTAACGCGCCAACAAGGGCACTGAACATAATGGTTCTTGTATTTCCTTCTGATTTGAAAACATTGACCATTCCTTCAATGGTGGCCAGGGTTCCATCCAGTAAATTCCAGTCACTCATGATGAGCCAGGAAAACCAGATTCCAAAAACAAGGGCTATATACACTTGTTTGGTTCTTAAAGCGAGAATAATGGCAATAACGGGGGGTAAGACAGATAGAAATCCGTAGTCGTTCATATGGCTAATACTGAATCTGATTAATAATTGATAAATATAGGAAAACTAAGACATAACCTGCTTTGGTAGCATTTTTTTTACAAGACTTATTTTGACTTTTTTATCCTTTAGGCCCAAACTTTAACTAAATTTAAGGGTCTAATATATTGTATGCTGAGCTACACCCAGTTATTAGAGATTTAAATAGTTGAACCTTGACCGACGAATCTGATT